>NZ_CATXCO010000125.1:0-6946 GCF_958366745.1 uncultured Romboutsia sp. | reverse complement strand
ATTACCTCAAATACATGGTGAGGGAATAAGTTCTCAAGAAGTAACAGCTACAAGAAGAATAAATGAAGTTTTAATAAAAGCAGAAGAAATATCAAAAGAGTTTAAAGATAGTTATATAAGTGTAGAGCATGTTATGCTTGCCATTATGGATATGGAATCTAATAATGCAGTAGGAAGAATCTTAAAACAATATAATATAAATAAAAACGACTTCTTAAAAGTATTATCTCAAGTAAGAGGTAGTCAAAGGGTTGAAACGCAAGACCCAGAAGGGACTTATGAAGCATTAGCTAGATATGGAACTAACTTAGTTGAACTTGCTAAAAAGAATAAGCTAGACCCTGTTATCGGTAGAGATGAAGAAATAAGAAGAGTTATAAGAATATTATCAAGAAGAACTAAAAATAACCCAGTACTTATAGGAGAACCTGGTGTTGGTAAAACTGCTATAGTTGAAGGATTAGCAGAAAGAATAGTTCGTGGAGATGTTCCAGAAGGTTTAAAGGATAAAATAATATATGCGCTAGATATGGGTTCTTTAATTGCTGGAGCTAAATATAGAGGAGAATTTGAAGAAAGATTAAAAGCAGTACTTAAAGAAGTACAATCATCTGATGGAAAGATAATACTATTTATAGATGAAATACACACAATAGTAGGTGCTGGTAAAACTGATGGTGCTATGGATGCAGGTAACCTTATAAAACCAATGCTTGCACGTGGAGAGTTAAACTGTATAGGAGCTACAACTTTTGATGAATATAGACAATATATAGAAAAAGATAAAGCATTAGAAAGACGTTTCCAACCAGTTATAGCAGAAGAACCTACTGTAGCTGATACTATATCTATATTAAGAGGTCTTAAAGAAAGATTTGAAATACATCACGGAGTAAGAATACATGATAATGCAATAGTTGCAGCTGCTAAGTTATCAGATAGATATATACAAGATAGATTCTTACCAGATAAAGCAATTGACTTAATAGATGAAGCAGGGGCTATGATTAGGAGTGAAATAGATTCTCTTCCTACAGAATTAGATACAGTAAGAAGAAAACTATTTACACTAGAAACAGAAAGAGAAGCTTTATTAAAAGAAAATGATGAAAAAAGTAAAAATAGACTAGAGAAATTAGCAAAAGAAATATCAGAGCTTAAATCTAAAAATGATGAGATGAGTGCTAAGTATGAAAAAGAGAAAAAACAAATACTTGAAATTAAGAATTTAAAATCTCAACTTGATGAAGCTAAAGGAAATGTAGAAAAATTTGAAAGAGAATATGATTTAAATAAAGCTGCTGAAATAAAATACGGTGTAATACCAAAGCTAGAGGAACAAATAAAAGAACATGAATTAAAAATGCAAGAAAGTTACGATAATGCATTATTAAAAGAAGAAGTAACAGAAAATGAAATATCTCAAATTGTTGCTAAATGGACAGGAATACCTGTTACTAAATTAGTTGAAGGAGAAAGAGAAAAACTTCTTAAACTAGAAGATGAGCTTCACAAAAGGGTAATAGGTCAAGATGAAGCTGTAACAGCAGTATCAAATGCAGTAATACGTGCTCGTGCAGGTCTTAAAGACGAAAATAAACCAATCGGTTCATTTATATTCCTAGGACCTACTGGAGTTGGTAAAACAGAACTTGCTAAAACTTTAGCTAATAACTTATTTGACAGTGAAGATAATATAATAAGAATAGATATGTCTGAATATATGGAAAAACATGCTGTATCTAGACTTATAGGACCACCTCCAGGATATGTAGGATATGAAGAGGGAGGACAATTAACAGAAGCTGTAAGAAGACATCCATACTCTGTAATTTTATTTGATGAAATAGAAAAAGCACATGAAGATGTATTTAATATATTCTTACAAATACTAGATGATGGTAGACTTACAGATAATAAAGGTAAGACTGTAGACTTTAAAAATACTCTCATAATAATGACATCAAATATAGGAAGTCATTATTTACTAGAAGCTGGAGAAAATATAACTGAATCAACTAAGGATTTAGTTATGAGTGAAATGAAACATAGATTCAAACCAGAGTTTTTAAATAGGGTTGATGATATAATAATGTTTAGACCTTTAGATATAGAAGGAATTAAACAAATAATAGATATATTTGTAAATGCTCTTAGAAACAGACTAAAAGATAAAAATATAGGTATAGAAGTAACTGATTCAGCTAAAGAAGTTATGGCTAAAGAAGGTTATGACCCAGTATACGGTGCTAGACCATTAAAGAGATATATAAGTAATACACTTGAAACTATAATTGCTAAAAATATGATAGCAGGCGAAATTTATAGTGGATGTAATATTATTATTGATGGAGAAGATGATAATATTAAAGTAGAAGTTAAATAGTAATAAAAAGCATCTCAATAGATTTTAGTAATCTAGAGATGCTTTTTTTATAATTTAGTAATAGAGTTAAGTTTTTAAATAATATTACAATTTGTTTAAATTAATATTATAAGAAAATAAAAACTAGATAGCATTGCAATATCAATATTTTTATTAATTTTTTCCATTAAAAGTTCTTAATATAAAAAATTAGCTTCACTTGAGCGACGTGTCGGCGAAACACTTCATTTCTCCAACGATATATCTTTCCTACCGCAACGGATAAATCCGTTGCTCAAAAATATTATTATATATATTACTTTATGGGTATTCTTATATAATGCATATTTATGGTATAATAAATTTTTGATGAAAGTTAAAAATAAATAATATACACTTGAGGAGGTCATAAAGTTGGCAAATACTTTTTACATAGTAAGACATGGACAAACGAATTGGAATATATTAGGCAAAACTCAAGGTCATGGAAATTCAGATTTAACTCAAAAAGGAGAAGAACAAGCTTTTGAGTTAGCAAAAGCCATAAAAGAATATCCTATAGACTATATATATAGTAGTGATTTAGGTAGAGCTGTTCAAACAGCTGAAATTGTTGGTGATCAAATAGGTGTTAAGGTTAATCAAACTAAATCTCTAAGAGAAATGGGATTTGGAGACTGGGAAGGTCTTTTAATAGATGAAATAAAGAAAAATCATGCAAAAACATATGAAACTTGGAGAAATCAACCTCACTTAGCAGATATACCTAATGGTGAAACTCTTCATATTATAAAAGATAGAGTAGATGCCTTTATAAAAGAATTAAATGAAAAATATGATAATAAACATATTTTACTAGTTAGTCACTCTGTTACAGTGAGAGTTATGTTACTTTCATTTTTAAACTCTGGAATGGAAAATATATATAGAATAAAACAAGATAATACAGCTCTTAATATAGTAGAGTGTAGAAATTATGGCCCAGTAATAATAAAGATGAATGATACTAGTCATATAAAAAATAATGAGAAATTAAATAACTCAGCATTAGAATAGGAGTAAATAAATGTCTAAAATTATAGTAGTTGGAGGTGGCCCATCTGGAATGATGGCTGCTCTTAATGCATCAAAGTCTAATCATGAAGTTATATTATTAGAACGAAATGGAGAGTTAGGAAGAAAGCTTTTACTTACTGGTGGTGGAAGATGTAATATAACTAACAACAGAGATATTGAAGACTTTTTTGATAAAGTTGTAAATAACAAAAAGTTTTTATATAGTAGTTTTTATAGCTTTACTAACAAAGATTTATTATCATACTTCGAAGAAAATAATTTAGAATATAAAATTGAAACTGATAACGACCATAAAGTATATACAAAATCAGATAAATCAGAAGAAGTAATAGAAGCATTAAAATCAGATTTAAAGGCTAATAAAGTAAAAATACTATATAATACTAAAGTTGTTGATCTTATAATAGAAAATAATACTGTTATAGGAGTTAAAACAGAAAATAACCAAACTATATTAGCAGATAAGGTTATAATATCAACAGGTGGAAAAAGCTATCCAAACACAGGATCTGATGGTATGATGTATGAAATATTAAAAAAATATGGACACACCATAAATAAAATATATCCAGCATTAATACCACTTACAGTTAAAGAAAGCTTTATAAAAAAACTACAAGGTATTTCTATGAGAAATGTTGAAATTTCTTGTAAAATAAAAAAGAAAAAGATAAGTCAAGTTGGAGATATGTTGTTTGCCCATTTTGGTTTAACAGGACCAGCTGTATTAAAATTTTCATCATATGTAAATAAATATATAGATGAAAATGAATTAGAAATAAGTTTAGACTTTTTACCTAGTATTACTAGTGATGAAATATCTAAACTTATAAGAGAAAATCCTAATAAAAATGTAATTAATAATCTAAAAGGATTACTACCTCAAAACTTTTTAAAGGAAATATTCAATTTATTAGATTTAACTGATAAAAAAGCTAATGAATTATCAAAGAGTGATGAATTAAAAATAGTAGAGTGTATAAAAAGTATGAAGCTAACTTGCAATGGAAGTATTGGTATAAAAGCTTCTCAAGTTACAAGTGGTGGAGTATCTGTAAAAGAAATAAACTCTTCTACTATGGAGTCAAAATTAATAGAAAATCTATTTTTTACAGGGGAAGTAATAGATGTAGACGCTGAAACTGGCGGATATAATTTACAAATAGCTTTTTCAACAGGGTATCTTGCTGGAATAAGTGTATAGGTGATTAATATGAAAGTATTAGCAATAAGAGGTGCAACAACTGTAACTTCTAATAATAAAGAAGAAATATTAAAAGAAACTTCTAAACTAATAGAAACAATAATATTAAAAAATGAATTAAATAATGAAGATATTATAAGTATGTGTTTTACTATGACAAAAGATTTAGATGCAGTATATCCAGCTGTAGCTGTCAGAGAGATTCTAGACATACATGATATACCTATGTTAAATTATGAAGAAAAGCATATACAAGGAAGTTTAAGTAAATGTATAAGAGTTATGATGTATATAAATACTGAAAAAACTAAAGCTGATATAAAGCATATTTACTTAAATAATGCAAAAAACTTAAGAAAAGATTTAATAAATAAATAACTAATAGGAGATAAAAAATGAAAAACTTAGTAATAGCAGTAGATGGACCAGCAGGAGCAGGTAAAAGTACAATAGCAAAATTAATAGCAGAGAAATTAAATATAAACTATATAGATACTGGAGCTATGTATAGAGCAATAACATATAAATGCCTTCAAAATAATATAGATATAAATAATGAAGAAGAAGTTATAAAAATAGCTAAAGATTGTGAAATAGATTTTAAAGATAATAATATATATTTAAATGGAGAAATATTAAAAGACGAAATAAGAACAATGGAAGTTAGCAACAATGTTTCTAATGTAGCAAAAATAAAAGAAGTAAGATATCTTATGGTAGATGTTCAAAGAAATATAGGAAAAGTAAGTTCTGTTATATTAGATGGAAGAGATATCGGTTCTTATGTATTCCCAAATGCAGATTATAAATTTTTCTTAGTAGCAACACCAGAAGAAAGAGGAAAAAGAAGATATAAAGAGTTAGTTGATAAAGGATATGATGTAAACCTTGAAGAAATAATAAGCGATATAATAAAAAGAGATGAAATTGATTCAAACAGAGAATTTGCACCACTTGTTAAGGCAGATGATGCTATAGAAATAGATACTACAGGAAAGAGTATAAATGAAGTAGTTCAATCTGTACTATCTAAAATAAACATATAATATATTAAAGTTATAAAGTGCTTTATGGCACTTTATAGCTTTAATAATTGAAGGGAGATAAAAGTGAGTTTTTATAAATTTGTAACAAAAGCTTTTAAATGTTTTGTAAATATATTTTACAAATATAAAGTTATAGGAGCAGAAAATATACCTGATGAGGGCAATGTAATAATTGCTGCAAATCACAAATCTAATCTAGATCCTATATTCTTAGCAGCAGCAATAGAAAATAGGCAAGTTGCAGCTATTGCTAAAAAAGAACTTTTTGATATAAAGCCATTAGCATATATTTTAAAAAAATTAAATGTTATTCCTATAAATAGAGAAAAACCAGATATCTCTACTATAAAAAATATTCTAAAGGCTATAAAAGATGGATATGTATTAGGTATATTTCCTGAAGGAACAAGAATTAAAGAACCTGGATTTGGTAAAGCTAAAGCTGGACTTTCTCTATTTGCCATAAAAGGAAAAGCACAAGTTGTACCTATATCTATAATATCTAATTATAAATTATTTAATAGAGTAACGATATTTATAGATAAACCAATTTCATTTGAAGAATACTATAAACAAAAGCTTACTTCAGAGGAAAATGAACGATTATCACAGAATGTATTAGAAGTAATAAAAGAAAATTACTATATACACTCTAAATAATAATATTTTAATTTTAGGGAGATATGAAATATGAAAGTAAAAATAGCTAAAGAAGCAGGATTTTGCTTTGGTGTTAAAAGAGCTATGAAAATGGCATGGGATGAATTAGAATTAAATTCTGATATATATGCTTTAGGACCACTTATTCATAATAAGCAAGCTGTACAAAGGTATGAAGATAAAGGGCTTGTAACTGTAGATACTATTAATGATATTCCTAATGATAAAAGTGTAATAATAAGATCTCATGGTGTATCTAGCGATATTTACGATAAAGCTAATTCTAATAATTTAAATATAATAGATACAACATGTCCATTTGTAAAAAAAATCCACAATATAGTAAAAGAATTTTATGAAAAAGGATATAAAATAATAATAATTGGAGATAAAAACCATCCTGAAATAATAGGTATAAATGGTTGGTGTGAAAATTCAGCACTTATAGTAAAATCTATTGATGATGTAAATAGCTTAAACTTAGATAATAACAGTAAATATTGTCTTGTAGCCCAAACTACACTAAATTTAGAATTATATAATGAAATAGTAAATATACTATCTAAAAAATTAGATAATATAACTTTTAAGAAT
>NZ_CATXCO010000124.1:0-6949 GCF_958366745.1 uncultured Romboutsia sp. | reverse complement strand
TTTTTTTCACATACTATATATCCTTGTCCTGTATTTGATAAAAAAGTTACTATTTTAGAATCATCAATCTGTATTGTATCTATAATAGATAAATTTTCCTTTCCAATAGTATCCATAAAACCACTTTCATTGATATATTGTAATACTTCTTCATCAGTATTTAAAACTATATCATTATTAGTACATCCCGTTATAAATATTAATGACAATATAACATTAATAAGTATTATAATTTTCTTCATTGTATTCCCCCTTAAATTCTTATCCATATAAATAATTACTAAATTATAGATTAAAATATATATTATAATTTTAGTTAATACGCATTATATTAATATTATCTATATTTTCTTTTTCTTATCAAATTTAAAACCATTATCCCTATATATAATTATTTATTTACTATTTTAGATAAAAAATCACTAATATAGCAAATTAGTTTATATCCAATAAATATAATAAAAATCCATAATATAGTATTTAATATTTGAAAAAATAACTCCACTGAAATAGTAACCATAATATAATTCCCCCTTTTCTTGTTACAATATAAATATTATGCTTCCATTCACAATATATAACAGTTGTACATTTAGCTTATTTTAAATAAGTCAGACTTTATGATATTTTTATCTTTATCTAAGTTCTTAACTAGTTTTAGATTTATAAATTGACCTATTTCATAAGAATTAAATATTTCTTTATCATTTATTTCATAATTACTACCTTCATATTCTAATTCAATAGTATATGTATTCGGTAGCACTGATGGAAGTATAGCTCCACCAATTCTCATAATAGTACCTTTAGAAAATGTTTTGTTTATTATTTTCATTTCAACGATATATTCTTCAGTAAATTTTATTTTATATTTTAAGTACTTTTTATTATTATAATTTTCAATTTCTAAAAATATTAAATATATACTTCCAAAAATAATTATAATTATCCAAAATAAATTTTCTATTAATAACTTCATATCTATTCTCCCAAATAAACTTTTTCATTCACATTATATTAAGATTGTATATTAACTTAAAATGATTTTAATTTGATAGTTGAAAACCATATTACATAAAACACTGTTACTATCATAGCTAAAGCGTTCCATACAATTGAATAGTAATTACTATTAACTATTCCAATTGACATATCAAATATATAAAATAACATAAATAAATATCCTACTATCTTTATTATCTTTACGGCTATCTTATCCGATTTTTTATAAAATACATCTTTGTATGATAATTCATTATTTTTACTAAATGCACCTAATAAACCTGCAATGATATGAACAACAATATTACCTATACAAATTATTGCAAATATTGGTATAAATAAAACTAATCCTGTACCCTCCATCCCCGTTATCTCTGGAACATACATAACACTCTCCAATAAAAAATATAGTGCTATTATACAAATTGGAATCATAAGAATCCATGCTATTTTTCTATTCATAATATCCCACCTCCTACTTTTATAACATTTAATTCACATTATATAACAATTGCGAAGTTAATTATATTGTATCATTTTCAACACTCATTTAAAACATCGCCTATTTAATAAATTCTAATATTTTTAAACATAAAAAATTCACTTCACTCAAGCGACGTATCGACTAAACATTTCATTTCGCCAATGATGTATCCTTACTGTCGCTATAGATACATCCGCTTAATAAAAAAAGATTATCACAAAATAATAACTTATTTATGATAATCTCTTTTTAAGTAATGGGTATAAGCAAAATAAAACAAATTTTATTTTAATGTATTATTCCCATTGATATATTCATAATAAAACTTAGTATAAATAGTGCTGTTAACACATACATACTAGGTGATACTTCTTTGTACTTTCCAGTTAAAACCTTTAAAACAGTGTAAGCTATGAATCCTAATGATATACCATTTACGATATTGTAAGTAAAAGGTATCATAACTATTATAATTATCATAGCTATTGAATCTATTGAATCCTCTCTTTCTATATCAAAGAAAGTCTGTATCATAAGTATACCTACAAATATAAGCACACTACTTATAACACCATTTGGAATAAGTTTAAGTACTGGTATTAAAAATATTGATAATAAAAATAATATTGCCGATGTAAATGCAGCTACCTTGCCTTTAGCTCCTTGGCTTATTCCCGAGAAGTTTTCTGCTGCAACTATTGTAGGACTTGTTCCAAATACACCTGCTATTATATTTGATATACCTGCAACTTTAAATGGGCCTTCAAACTCTTTAACTTTACCTATAGCCTCCATTTGACCATATAATATTCCCATATTCTCAAATACTATAACTATAGTTATTGAAAATACTGCAACAATAAATGGTATAGTCAATACATTTTTTAGTGACATTGCTAAAAATACATCCTTAATTGCACCTATATTAAATGAACTAAAGCTTATGCTAGAAATGTCTGTTACTCCCATAAATAATGATAGTATAGTACCACCTATAATACTTATTAAAAGTCCTCCATTAACATTTTTAATATGAAGCACTAGTATAAATATAAGTGTTATTATACTTAATAAAGCTTCTTTACTAGTTATATTACCTAAAGATACCATAGTAGCATCACTTGGTACTACTAATCCACTCTTTTGAAGTCCTATAAATAATATAAAGAATCCTACTCCTACTGTTATAGAATGTTTTAAAGTATTTGGGATTGATTTTAAAAGTATTTTAGTAATATTGGTGCTTGCTATTATTGTAAATATTATACCACTTACAAACACTGCTCCTAAAGCTTCTTGCCAGCTAAGCCCCATAGAATTTACTATTGTATAAGTAAATAATGAATTTATTCCCATTCCTGGAACTACAATAAATGGAGTGTTAGACAATACACCCATAAGTATAGTTGATAATGCACAGGTAAATATTGTCGCCATCATTGCAGCATCTTGGCTTATCCCTGCATCTGATAGTATCAGTGCATTAGTCAATATAATGTATACACTTGCTACAAATGTAGTACATCCTGCTAATACCTCTGTCTTAATGATTTGATTTTGATTCTCTAATGTGTTTTGCATACCTCTTTCCTTTGTTGTTATATCCCTCTCCCACCCACAATTTAATGCTTTTATATATTATCATTTTTTGATAATATAGTCTATATATCTACAATAAAATAACTCATATCATTTGATATGAGTTATTTTTAATACTTTATAAAATGTTTAATATCCTACCTCTAACACCATAACCTTCAAGGTTTACTCCAGATATCATACAAACAACCTTTTGACCCTCAGAAACTTTTTCTCCATTTGGTATACTAGCTAATAAATCAAAGCCTTTAGAAATTCCTACAAAACATCTATTTTGCTCTTCCTTTACATTTCTTATCATTCCTAAAATAATATTTCCTTTTTTTAAGTTTCTTTCACTTAATGAATGAGGATTTGTGTATTTTTCTTTCATTTCTAATGATATTCTTTCCTTAGCAGATACCTTTCTAAACCTAATGCCTTCTATTGTATCTCCCTTTTTATAAATATCTCTAACAGCAGTTGCATCATTTGAAAAATCACAATTTCTAAGTATACAAGAAATACCCATTATACTTACAAATGCTCCCCATTCTTTTGTATCTGTAACCATACATGATTTAATTTTTTCATTTTTTAGTCCATTTAAAACCATTTTTCTCTTTATAGGAATTGCTCTTTTAAAAGATGCTTTTATATCATCTATTTCAACATAATCAACTAAACTATGTTTTCTACAAGTGTTTATATTTATAGATCCCATTTCTTCACTATAAACTCTAAGGTATTTATTTTCATTTGCATTAAATATATTAATATAGTCAACTTTATTAAATTCATCAAAAACTATATCCTGTATTAATGCCTTTTTCATAATACATTTATCCATCTATACCTCCCTCTTTAAACATAGGCTGCTATATCTAAAAATGCATCCTCTTCTTTGAATCTTTTAGATTCCTTATCTTTAAATACAACATCTAAACAACTTAAGCAAATATTATTAAAATCTATATTATAATTTATAATTGTATTAAATAAATCTTGCATAAGCTCTTGTGTATCAGCAATAAATACAAGCTTAGGCTTTTTATCTGATATAATACAATATCTGTCAACTAGCTCTTCATCCTTTACAAAGGTATCAAACTTTTTAATAAGTTCCATATATTTTCTTATATCATAATCTTTATCTATGTATTTTATAAAGTAAGATTGAATTTTATCTTCTATTTTAAATGATACTAATAAGTCACATTTAAATTTTACTTCTTCATCATCAATATCATCTTTTATAAATTGCTTAATAGTTACTCTATTTTCTAAATATAAAACTTCATTAACTGAATTTTGCATTATATCTAAATATAACTCTGTTAATATAATTCCCTTTAAAATTTCACTTTGTTCTTTATTTATAAAACTATTATTTATATTTTGTTGAAATACATATTCATCTGTATTTTCATTTATTTCTAATGAAGTGTATTTGTCTAATATATAAAGCATACCAACTGCTGGAGTATATACTCTTGTTGTTTTATCATTTTTACAATCTACATATGATAATGTCCCATATTTCATATTAAGAATATTTAAAAACTCTTCACTTACATTTGTATATCTATTTAAAGTTAAATATCTATTTATCTGATCTTTAGTTGCAATTCTTACTTTGTATAAAAATTTAAATATACTAATCATCTTATCAGTTACTTTATAATTTCTTTTACTACTTTTTTTATATCCCTCGTAAACACATCTACTTAACTCATTACATAATACTGTAGATGATGCTTTTTTTATAATATCAAAATCTTTATTTAAAGCTATGTCCATTAAAATAACTCCCTTTATAAAGTTTAAATAAATCTATCTATATTGATTAAGTTCTTCATATCTTAAAGTAATATATACTATCCATATCTATATATTAGCTACTTAAAATTAATTCTTCTTTTAAATTTTTAGTTTCTTTTATATATTTTTTTAAAGTTTTAGAATCTGTTAGTAAATTTTCTTTTAGTAATATATCATGTGTATATAGTAATAAAGTATGTTTATTTAATGATGAACCTCTAAGTTTTCTTGATATAATTTTTACACTTTCTTCATTTTCACATACAAAAATAACTTTAGGTCTTCTTTGGATATCTATATAATCATATCTCCACTTTCCTTTTTCCGAAAGAAAATGTTCTAGTTTTAATATTTTTCTATTAAATCCTTCTTTTAAATCTTTATCTCTTATAATTAAAACTAAAAAATTTTGATTTATATTACCACCTATACTCCACTCAAAATCTATATCAAGTTTATCTCCTAATGCTCTTCTTTGATTAGGACCTACACTTTCATTTATAATATTAAAACCTTTAAAACTCTCCATAATATTTATATATATATCAACCACTTGAAGGCTTTTTATAACTTTATCTGCACTTCTTGATATATTTCTAAATTCCCATCTAGGAACTTCTATATTAAAATATTCTATAAGTAAATTAACTCCATTTGGACCTATAGCGTATATAGTATTTTCTTCATTTCTTTCATATTCTTCATCTACAAACCCTTTTACTAAAATGAAATCTTTGAAAAAATCAAAATCTACTAATTCTTGAAAATTAAAATCAATGCTTATATTGTACTTTTTGCCTATTACATTTATTATTTGTTTTTTTGTAGCAAATTTGAATTTATATAAAAATAAGCAAATTTCCTTAACTATATTTTTATCAAACCTTTCTAGCATATAATCAATAGCAAGACTATATTCTACACTGTTTTTTATATTTGAAAAACATTGTTTATAGCTTTCATCTATATTATAAGTTTTTATGTCCGATATATTAAAATACATATATCTCTCCTCCCAAGTTATAAAAATTCCCTTCGCTTAAGCGACGTGTCGGGGAAACACTTCATTTCGCCAACGATATATCCTTGCTAACGCTTTGAGCAACGTGTTGGCGAAGTATTTTGGATACATCCGTTGATTCAAAACTATCTTAAAACTTCTACAACTTTACCTCTAAATTTTCCATCACAATTTTTATTTATAGTAAATAATACTTTTGAACCAACTTCTACATCTATGTTCTTATTTATAGATGGTGAAAAATAGCAAAGAACATCTTTACCAGGAGATACAGGTATAAAACATCCTGTAGGAAATAAATCCTTTATAGCACCTTGAAGTTTAGTACCTAGTATTACATCCTCTTCATTTTCTAAAGGATATGTGTAGTCATTTAATATTTTATCTATCCTACCTATTACCATATTTTTTTCTTCGTTTATTTCTACTGGGATATACTCTACTATTTTCCCAATATAGTCTATTGGCTTTAAATATTTTAATTCATCTTTAGGTATGCATATTAATGGATTATCCCCTAATATAAATACTTCTTCTTCAAAAAAATCATTTTCTCCGTACATTATAATTGTAGATTTTATGCTTTCTTGGTTATCAAGAGCCTTTTTAAGTTTGTTTATCATAAAATACTCCCCTTTGCATTTAAATTGCCTATTAGTAATAACTTTTAATTTATCTATATTTTAACATATTTTTTGTATATTCTCCATTTTTTACTAAGGTTTCTTAATGATATCTCTATAAAAATTTGCTTTACTCAAAAAAATGCCATAAGTAGAAATCATAATCTAAAGTTAATTCCTATTTATGGCCATATAATTTTTAATTATTCACTTATATTATCATCCTCAGGCTTCTCAGTTTCTGTTTTTTCTACCTCAGGTTTATTAACATCCGGTGTTGATTCTTCAGGTTTTATATTTTCTGGCTTTGTTGTACTACCTTGGTTGTTAGTCTCTGGCTTTTGTGTAACTGTATTATTCGCTTGTGGTGTAGATGGCTTTTGTGTAGCCGTATTATTTGTTTGTGATGTAGATGGCTTT
>NZ_CATXCO010000123.1:0-6976 GCF_958366745.1 uncultured Romboutsia sp. | reverse complement strand
ATATAAAAGACATAGATTTAAAAAATAAAATGTTTAAAGTAATAGACAAAGCTAATAGTTGCTTAAAACATTATGATGTAAAATGTACTGATTTTTTAAATCCCTATGAAATAAAAAATGCAATAGCTATTTTAAATTCATTTAATGATATTAAATATAGTGTGGATGGAGGGTATGACAATGCAGAAAGAAAAGTTATATTTATATATCCATACTATATGGAATATGAGGATATAGAATGTCCTCTAGAGATAGTTCAAGTAGAGGGAAACTTTAAATTTAAAGAAATATCTCATAAAGACTATCTAGGTGCGATACTTAACTTAGGTATAGTAAGAGAAAAAATAGGAGATATAATAATACATGAAAATTTTTGCCAAGTTGTAGTAACTAGTGGTATATGTGATTTTTTAACTATAAACTTAAATAAAGTATCTAGGAATAAAGTTATTGTTAAAAAAATTTCTAGAGATGATATTATACCAAATTCACCAAACTACAAAGATATATCTTTTACAGTTTCATCACAAAGGTTAGATTGTATAATAAGTGGACTTTATAATATATCAAGACAAGATAGCTTAAAGTACATAAATGGTGAAAGAGTCCATGTAAACTATGAAAAAATAACTTCGCCGTCTAAAGAAGTTGAAGATAATTCATTAATATCTGTAAGAGGCAAGGGTAGGTCAATTATCATCAATGTAGGAGAGATTACAAAAAAAGGCAGAATAAAAGTTCAAGCGAAGTTAATAGTATAGGAGGGAAATAGATGATAGCTCCAATAGAAATAGAAAATAAAGAATTTAAAAAAGTATTAAGGGGTTATAAAGAAGAGGAAGTAGATGAATTCTTAGACTTAGTAAAAGAAGACTATGAACAACTATATAGAGAAAATGCAGAGTTAAAGGAAAAGGTAAGGTTATATCAAGACCAAATTAATAAATATGAGAATATAGAAGAAACATTGAATGCTACTTTAATAACTGCTCAAAGAGCTGCAGAAGATACTTGCAATGCGGCTAATAAAAAAGCTAGAATTATAGTTGAAGAAGCAGATTTAAAAGCGAGACAAGTTATAGAACAAGCTAATAATAGTGTTATAGAGATAAGAAAAGAATATGATTTAATGGTTAAGGAATTTAAAGTATTTAGAAATAAATTTAAATCGTTACTAGAAGATGAAATAAAAAGTATAGATGAAATATTCTATAATGTAGATGAAAATCCTAGTGGATTCGAAAATACTATGATGTATAACTTACAAAATGAAGCTGCAATTTCTAGTTTAGACTAAAAGATTATTCAAAAAAACATTGACTATTCAGAAAAATTATTATAAAATTTTTATTATAAAATAAAATACTATTTTAAAAGCAATGATGGAGACAGTAGACTTTAGATAATTTTACAGAGAGTTGGCATAAGCTGAGAGCCAATAAATTTATAAAGTTGAATATCACTCCTAAGCTGCAGGCTGAAAGACATTTGTTTATTAAGCTGTGCCGGTTAATGCCGTTAAACTATAGAGTGTAATATATATTAATTTAAATTTTAGTATATATTAAATTAGGGTGGTAACGCGATTAATACTCGTCCCTTTTTTAGGGGACGAGTTTTTTTATATTCAAAATAGTATTATTTATTAAAACATCTTGTTTAAGCTTATTAAGATTAGATAAAAATTATAAATATAAACTTTAGAAAGGGTGATTTTATGTCTAAATTTAAGTCATTAGTAGACAGTTCTGTAAAGCAAGCAGAAGCAGAAGTTTCTAAGTATTGGAATGAAGTAAATATACTTGAGAAAACTTTAGAAAAAGGTAAAAATGATCCAAGTTTCGTATTTTATGAAGGACCTCCAACTGCAAACGGAAATCCTGGAATACACCATGTTATAGCTAGAACTTTAAAGGATTCTGTTTGTAGATATAAGACTATGAACGGATATCAAGTAAAAAGAAAAGCTGGATGGGATACTCATGGTTTACCAGTAGAAATACAAGTAGAGAAAGAATTAGGATTATCAGATAAGCAACAAATAGAAGCTTATGGAATCGATAAGTTTAATGAAAAATGTAGAGATTCAGTATTCTCTTTTGAAAAGCAATGGAGAGAAATGACTGAAAGAATGGCTTATGAAATAGATTTAGATAATCCATACATAACTCTAGATAATAACTATATAGAATCTGTATGGTGGATACTAGATAAGTTCAATAAAGAAGGATATATCTATGAAGGTCATAAGATACTTCCATACTGCCCAAGATGTGGGACAGGACTAGCTTCACACGAAGTTGCTCAAGGATATAAGGAAGTTAAAAATAATACAGTAATAGCTAAATTCAAGAGAGTTGATGCAGATGAGTACTTCTTAGCATGGACAACTACTCCTTGGACTTTACCATCAAACGTTGCATTAACAGTAGGTCCAGAGGTTGACTACGTAAAAGTTAAGCAAAATGATGAAGTATACTATGTTGCTAAAGCATTAGCTAACAAAGTATTAGGTGAAGACTATGAAGTATTAGCTGAAATGAAAGGTAAAGATTTAGAACATGTTGAGTATGAACAATTAATGCCTTTCGTTACAACTGAAGAAAAAGCATTCTTTGTAACTTGTGGTGATTATGTTACAACTGAAGATGGTACAGGTATAGTTCATACTGCACCAGCATTTGGTGAAGATGACTATAACTTAGGTAGAAAATATAACTTACCAGTTTTACAACCAGTTGATGAAAGTGGTAAATTTACAGCAACTCCATGGGAAGGTAAATTCGTTATGGAGGAAGGCGTAGACGTTGAGATAATAAAATGGTTAGCTCATGAAAATAAATTATTCTCTAAAGAAAAAGTAGCTCATAACTACCCACACTGCTGGAGATGTCAAACTCCACTTGTATACTATGCTAAGCCAAGCTGGTATATAGAAATGACTAGATTAAAAGACCAATTAATAGCTAACAATAACACTGTTGAATGGTATCCAAACTTCGTTGGTGAAGGTAGATTTGGTAACTGGTTAGAAAACTTAAATGACTGGGCTATATCTAGAAGTAGATATTGGGGAACTCCACTTAATATATGGAAGTGTGAATGTGGTCATAAGCAATCAGTTGGTTCTAGGGCAGAACTTGCAGAGAAGGCTATAGAAGATGTAAATCCAGAAACTGTAGAACTTCATAGACCATATGTTGATGATATACACTTAAAATGTGATTGCTGTGGAAAGCCAATGACAAGAGTAACAGAAGTTATAGACTGTTGGTTCGATAGTGGATCTATGCCATTTGCACAACACCACTACCCATTTGAAAATAAAGAAAACTTTGAAGAATTATTCCCAGCAGACTTTATATGTGAAGGAATAGATCAAACTAGAGGATGGTTCTACTCATTACTTGCTATATCTACATTCGTTATGGGTAAAGCTCCATATAAGAGAGTTTTAGTTAATGACCTTGTACTTGATAAAGAAGGTAAGAAAATGAGTAAGTCTAGAGGAAATACTGTTAACCCATTTGAGTTATTTGACCAATATGGAGCAGATGCTTTAAGATGGTACTTATTATACGTATCTCCACCATGGACTCCAACAAGATTTGATGTTGATGGATTAAAAGAAGTTCAAAGTAAGTTCTTAGGAACTATGAAAAACGTATATAACTTCTTTACGTTATACGCAAATACAGATGAAGTAAATCCTAAAGATTTCTTCGTTGATTACAAAAATAGACCGGAATTAGATAGATGGATATTATCTAAGTTTAACAACTTAAAGAAAGAAGTTGAAGAAAACTTAGAAATATTTGAATTAAATAAAACTGTAAGAATGATACAAGATTTCATAAATGAAGACTTATCTAACTGGTATATAAGACGTTCAAGAAGAAGATTCTGGGCTACTGAATTAACAGAAGATAAGAAATCAGTTTACAACACAACTTATGAAATATTAACAGAGCTTTGCCAACTTATAGCTCCATTTGCTCCTTATATATCAGAAGAAATATACAGAAACTTAACTGGTGAAGTATCTGTACATTTAAGTAATTATCCAAAAGCTAACTTAGAATTAATAAATCCAGAATTAGAAGAAAAAATGGATTTAGTTAAAAACTTAGTTACTTTAGGTAGAGCATCTAGAGAAGCTACAAGAATAAAAGTACGTCAACCAATACAAAAAGTATTAGTAGATGGTAAATTTAAAGATACTATAAGTGATGTAGTAGATCTTATAAAAGAAGAACTTAATGTTAAGGAAGTTGTATTCGCTAAAGATTTAGGTGAATATATGAACTTTAGCTTAAAGCCAAACTTCAAAGTATTAGGACCTGTACTTGGTGCTAAGATGAAATTCTTTGCTGGAGCTTTAAATAAATTAAATTCTAATGAAGTTGCTCCAAAGCTTGAAGTAGGAGAAACTTTAACTGTAGATATAGATGGAGAAAACTTTGAATTTAACAAAGATCATGTATTAGTAAATATATCTGCTAAAGAAGGATTTAATGTATCTATGGAAAATAACTTATTCGTTATATTAGATACTACATTAACTACAGAGTTAATAGAAGAAGGATATGCAAGAGAATTTATATCTAAAATACAACAAATAAGAAAAGCAAGTAACTTTGATGTATTAGATAATATCGATATAGATTTCTGCGGTGATGATGAAATAGCTCAAGCTGTAGAAAACTTTAAAGATTATATAAAATCAGAAACTTTAGCTTTAGAAATAAATAGAGTAGATGATGAATCTTTAGAAAAACACAATTTAAATGACCATATGACTGGCATAAAGGTTACTAGAAAATAATTTTATAAACACCTTATGGAAATTTCCATAAGGTGTTTTATTTTTTACCTTTAAGGGAATTATATAGCTTTTTAATAGCTAGGATAAGTTAGAAAATACAGTTATATAAATATATATTAATTTACAT
Organism: uncultured Romboutsia sp.; assembly: GCF_958366745.1. Lineage (NCBI taxonomy): Bacteria > Bacillati > Bacillota > Clostridia > Peptostreptococcales > Peptostreptococcaceae > Romboutsia > uncultured Romboutsia sp. Next base: position 2,024 of record NZ_CATXCO010000123.1, on the reverse strand, counting down.
AAAATTAATTTAAAGAATTAATAAATTAAAGCAAATTTAATAATAAATTAAGAAGTTTTAGAAAGTATGTTAAAATACTATCAAAATATGATAAAATATATACAAAGGGAAAATTTAATAGATATTAGGAGGCAATATATGGACGTAGGAGTAAAGTCACAGTCGAAACAAAAAAAATCTAAAATCCAAGGGTTTATGGATAAGATTGAAATGCTTGGAAATAAATTACCGCATCCAGTGTTAATGTTTATATACATTTCTATATTTGTATTATTAGCATCAGCAGTATTAGGTAGTTTAGGGGTTGTAGCACATACAACACTGGGGGATTTCCCAATAAATAACTTACTAGGTCAAGAACCAATAGAAGTTTTAAAAGTTGGAGCTAGTGGTGCTACTGTATCAGAAAGATATTCAAATGGTCTTTCTTACATAATAGGAACAGCTATAAATAACTTTATGGATATGAAAGCTATAGGTTCTATACTTATAATAATGTTAGCTATAGGTCTTATGGAACATAGTGGATACTTATCGATAGCAATGAAAAGTGTAGTTAAAGCAACACCAGTAAAACTTGTTACACCAGTTGTTATTTTCTTAGGAGTTATGTCAAATCTAGCATCAGATGCAGGGTATGTTGTTCTTATACCACTTGCAGCTTTAATGTATTATACCTTAGGTAGACATCCACTTGCAGGTCTTGCAGCAGGATTTGCTGGAGTTTCGGGAGGATTTAGTGCAAATCTTTTTGTAAGCTCAACTGATGCATTATTATTACCATTTACGCAAGCAGCTGCTGAAACTGGGGATGCACTTGCAGGAACTAATTTAGCAGGAAGTCTATCAGTAACTAGTAACTGGTTCTTTATGATGGCATCTACTGCAGTTATAATGTTATTAGGTACTCTAGTTATAGATAAGTTTGTAGAACCAAGATTAGGTAAATACAATAAAAGTGAAGCTAGCATAGATCAAAATCACAATGAAACTGAAAAGGAAATAAAAGCTTTTAAATTTACTAATAAAGTAATGTTAGTAGTATTAGGACTTATAGTATTAGCAGCTTTACCTTTAGATAAGGGAAATAAGATATTCTTATTAGGCGATTTATCAACTAATGTACCTTTATGGGGAACTAATGCTGAAGGATTACCAGCATTAGTAGAAGTAGATGGATTCTTAAATTCTATATTTTTCCAAGGTGACATAGTAATGATGATAATGTTCGTTATATTTGCTGCTAGTGGATTAGTTTATGGATTTAAGTCAGGTAAATTTGCTAAACCTGCAGATGTAGTTCCAGCAATGGTTAAAGCTATGGCAGATATGGCACCTATAATAGTTATATTATACTTTGTTGCACAGTTTTTAAATTATTTTAATGATTCTCACATAGGTATATTAATAGCATCAATGGGAGCTAAATTAGTTGAAATGATACCTCAAGGTAATATGTTTATGACTATAGTATTAATGGTTGCATTTATATTTTTAACAGCATTTGTTAACCTATTTATGGGTGGAGCATCTTCTAAATGGGGCTTACTTGCACCAATATTTGTACCAATATTGATGGTTGCAGGATTTACACCAGCAGGTGTTCAGTTAATATATCGTATAGGAGATTCAGCTACAAATGTAATATCTCCACTTATGAGCTACTTAGGAGTTATAGTAGTATTTGGTCAAAAATATAAAAAAGAATTTGGTGTTGGTAACTTAATATCAACAATGATGCCAATATCTATGGCGTTCTTATTTGGATGGACTGCATTTGCTATAATTTGGGCATTATTAGGATTCCCAATAGGTCCTGGGACAACATTCTTTATATAATTAATATTGATAAATAAAAAATTATACTTATATAATTTAGAATATATATTATATAAATTGTATATAAAAATTGCGAATATAATTATTCGGCACGAGATTAGTAAATTAGTCTCGTGCTTTATTTTTTTAAACCTGAATTGTCAATTTAAATCAGACAAATTACTTATGAATCACTAAGCAACTGG
>NZ_CATXCO010000122.1:0-6977 GCF_958366745.1 uncultured Romboutsia sp. | reverse complement strand
TATGTATCATAGAGTAAGAGAAATACGTGGGATTGAAGGTGGAAAGCCTATATTTGCAATAGACTTCCAAAATGATGGTGAAGATGTAGGTGGATGTATAGCTGGTGGAAGAAACTACTTACACATAAACCCAAATGGAGATGTAGAACCTTGTGTGTTTATACATTATTCTAGTGCAAATATAAAAGAAGTAACATTACTAGAAGCCTTAAAACAACCATTATTTATGGCATACAGAGATAACCAACCATTTAATAATAATCATTTAAGACCTTGCCCAATGCTTGAAAATCCAGAATATTTAAGAAATATGGTAAAAAAATGTAATGCAAAATCAACTGATTTACAGTCTCTTGAAGAAGTTGATCATTTATGTGATAAATGTACATTATATGCTCATAATTGGGCTGATGTAGCAGATAAATTATGGGAGGAAAATAAAAAAGATAAATAAGTATAAAGGAGGGTATCCTTGAAAAATAAACAGAATAACAGACTTAAATTTATATTTCTAATAATAATTGTATCAGCTATAGTTTATATATTTCAAAATTATATGGTAGATATATATATACAATTAAAGAAATTAAGTTTAAAAGGATGCATAAGTATTTTAATTTTATCTATAGGATATAGTTTTGTAGAAGGTTTTAACATTTCGTTTTTAGCAAAACAATTTAGTAGAAAATTTACTATTTTAAACGGGATAGGATGCTCTTTTTATACTAGTTTTTATAAAACTGCAACATTTGGAAGCGGCTCTTACGTCGCTTCCGTTTATTATTTACAACAAAAAGGGATATCACCATCACAAGGAGTCGGTGTTAGTACCCTTAATTATGTATTTCATAGGTTATCAATAGCATTATTTAGTATTATATGTATAATTATAAATTACAGTTTTATAAAAATAAATTTCTACGATTATCTAGGAATAATTAAGTTTGTTTATATAATCACTATATTAATATTATTTTTTTTAGTATCTATATGTTTATCAAATAAATTTCATAAATTTTTACTGCTAATAATTAGATACATTAGTAATAAGCTAAAAATAAATAGTAAATACAAAGAGAAAATAAATTATATTGAAGCAGAAATATTGAGAATAAAAAAAAGCTCAATAGTATTATTAAAAAATAAGATGATAATAGTAATAGAAATTTTAATGAACCTAGTTAAATTTTTACTTATATATTTAAGCTCATATATAGCATTAAGAGAAATGAATATAAATATAGGCATAATAGATGCACTGACTGTAACTTCACTAGCAATGATTTTAGCAGGAAGTATACCAGCACCAGCAGGAATTGCATCTGTTGAGTTTGTTTATACATTATTATTTTCAGTTATAGCAAACAGTATAAAATCTGTATCTAGTATGCTTATATACAGATTTTCAAGCTTTATAGTACCTTTTTTAGTAGGAGGATTATATGTAATTCTAAGGAAAGTTAAAAGATCTATTTTTTATAAAAATAAAGAATTATAGATTATTTGTACTTAGATAAATATTTTTACAAAAAAGCATTTAATCTAATTTTTATATATAGAAAAAATTAGATATCAATATAGACAAAACCTATTCATATACTTATTCTAGAATACTTTTAGAAAGTGAGTAGATGTATGGAAAGTAAAAAAAGAAATAACCAAAAATCTGCTAGCTAATAGCTTTAAAAAGCTTATATTAGATATACCTTTTAAAAATATAACTATTAAGATGATTACTGATAAGAGTAAAGTTATTAGACCAACATTTTATCATCACTTTAAAGATAAGTATGAAGTACTAGAATATATAGTAGATGAAGATATAATGAAAAATATATATGAGATGGTAGATAGTGATATGGAATATGAATCCTTAAAAATAATATTTATAAGATTAGAAAAAAATAGGGAGTTTATAAAAAAAGCATTTAAAGTAGAAGGACAAAATTCTTTTAAAGAAATATTAGGTTATAAAATATATAACATATTTATAAGAATTATAGATAAGCATGAATTAAATGAACTATATTATTCTAATGTTTTAACTAAAGAAAATATGGCAAGGTATTATACTAATGGATTGATATCATTTATCGAATTGTGGGTAGATAAAGGCTGTGAATATAGTGGAATAGACATGTTTGAAGCATATACTTATATGGTGTCACACTCTATTATGGATATAATAAAAAAATAGACGAATAATTATAAAGGTCTTTAGAAAAAATTTATATATATTATTAGGTTATATTTTATGTAACTTATATAGAATGTAAAAATATAGTTAAAACTAATAAAATATACCCTGTCGGAAAATACGACGGGGAATTTACTTTTATATATTAAGGAAATATTTTGCTCCCACATCCTTTGAGTGAAGTTAATTTTTATAAAAATAATTGACAATAATTATAAATGCTAATAGAATATATAGAAATAAATATTTCGTATAATCCCAATAATAAGGTTTGGGAGTTTCTACCAAGAACCTATAATTCTTGATTACGAAGAAAAGTTGTATTTATAATATAGCTTTTCTTTGTAATTAAGAATTTTTTTATACAAAAAAATGAAATAATAATAATATATATAAATAAGATTAGGGGGATAAACATGATAAATAAGTTACCAAAAATAGAATTACATTGTCATTTAGATGGAAGTGTTAGAGTGGATACTATTATAGATATAGCTAAAAAAGAAAATATAAAATTAGAGTCATATGAAAAATGTGATGTTGAAAAATTGGTTCAAGTACCTAATGATTGTACATCTTTAAATGAATATTTAAAAAGATTTGATTTAGCCAATAAGGTTATGCAAAGTAGAGAAAATATAAAAAGAGTTACATTTGAACTTTTAGAAGATGCACAAAAAGAAAATGTAAAATATATAGAAGTTAGATTTGCTCCGTTATTACATTTAAATGGAGGATTAAGTATAGAAGAAGTTATACAAAGTGCAATAGATGGAATCAATGAAGCAGAAAAAATGTATGATATAAAAGGGAATATAATACTATGCTGTATGAGAACTATGAGTGAAGATGATGCTATACTAGTTGTTGAAGAGGGGAAAAAATTTTTAAATAAAGGTGTAGTAGCAATAGATTTAGCAGGGCCTGAAGAAGAAGGATTTGTTAAAAAATATAAAAAAGCAATAGAACTTGCAAGAAGCTATGGATATAATATAACAATACATGCAGGAGAAGCTGCAAGTAGTCAAAATGTTATAGATGCTATAAATATAGCTAAAGCACAAAGAATAGGTCATGGTGTTCGAATAAAAGATATGAAAGAGGCTTATGAATTAGTGAAAGAAACTAAAGTTGTTTTAGAAATGTGCCCAACTAGTAATATTCAAACTAAGGCAGTTGAAGATTTTAGAAAATATCCATTATATGATTTTTATAAAAATGGAATAAATGTAAGTATAAACACTGATAATAGAACTGTTTCAAATATAGATTTAAGCAATGAAATAAAACTTATATATGATAAATTTAATATAGATAAAGATGAGTATATAGATATATACTTAAATACTGTAAATGCTACATTTGCTGATGAGTGTATAAAGGAATGGTTAAGAAGATTAATATAGAGTTTAATAGAATAATTAGAAAAATAAGATTTTAATATAAATTTTGGGTATAATTATATAATTTAATAATAAAAAATTACATCTTTAAACAACGGATGTAATTTTTTTATTATTAAGTTATACGTATTATGTTTAATTATTTGCTATTATATTAAATATAATATAAAAAAGAGGGTGTAAATTTTGCAAGAGAAAATAATAAAGCTACTAGAAGGGTGTAGTGGAAAAATAGGTTTTTACTATAAAGACTTAAATACTCAAAATGAAATAAAATATAATGAAGATGTTAAGTTTATGGCAGCAAGCATAGTAAAATTACCTATTTTAATTGAAGCTCTAAGAAGATTAGAGTCTAAAGACATAAGTGATTTAGAAAAAATAGCTATAACTAAGTATATGAAAGTACCAAGTTGTGGAGCACTTACATATATGCATGATGGAATCGAAGTTACTATAAGGGATTTGTGTAATTTAATGATTATATTAAGTGACAATACAGCAACCAACGTATTAATAGATAGATTAGGCATTGATGAAATTAACAAAACTATAAAAAATTTAGGATTAAAAAATACTATATTAAGTAGAAAAATGTATGATATGGAAAGTAAAAAGTTGGGGAATGAAAATTACTTTTCTTTATCTGATATGGCTATAATACTAGAATCTATACATAATGAAACACTTATATCGCAAAGTGTAAGTAAAGAAATTAAAACTATTATGAAAGAACAACAAATAAATCATAAAATACCATATTATATACCAGAAGATGTAACTATACTTCATAAAACAGGTGAAGCTGATGGAATTACTCATGATATAGGTATTGTTTATTCAAAAAATCCATTTATAATAGGGTTTGCATCTAATGAAACTAATATTCAAGAATTTGAAGATATTATAAGAAAAATATCTAGATTTATATATGAAGAAAGTGAAAAATAATAATTGTTAAATTAAAAATGAATATGAAAACCTTTTAAGAAGTTAATATAAGTTGTATTACTTAGACAGAGTACTTCCAATAGATGATTAGATTAATAAAATAAAGTAGGTTGTTTTATAAAAAATAACTATTTATAAAGATTAGTGTTTGAAAATTTTAAACAAATACTAATCTTTTTATTTTTTTATTGGCTATGTTAGCCCTCTTAGTGATAAATATGACATAAAAACAACCACACCTTAGACTTTTCAATACATTGAATTCTAAGATGTGGTTGCTTCTATAACTTACTATAAATTGTTCGTAATATATTAAAAATGTATATTTAATTTCCCTTACCATTGCAAATGAAATTTATACTTACCTGCCACAGATGGATTAGCTCTTACATAATGTGGTGTACCCAATCCACCACTACTTTTTGCACTCCAAGATTCATCTTTACTATACTGTGTTCCATTAGAACTACTAATAGTTTCACCAACATTATTAACAATTTCAAACGATGTTGTTGCTCCGTCTTTCGGAACTTCCTTTATTGTAACAACTATATTATCACTATCCCATTTATTTATACCATATATCTTGTCAAATCTATTCTTAGTCAAACCTATTGAATCTGTAGTTGTGCTTGTACGAGTAACACCATCTGCATCAGTATATTCATATACTGTATTACCATTGTAATCAACAGTCATCTCTACTTCCGCACTATTATTAGAACCAGTTCCATAATTAGCAAATACTCTTGTCCCCAAATAACTAAATGCTAAAACAACTGCACACCCTATAGATAATACTTTCTTTTTAATCATAATATCCCCCCTAATAAAATTTTACACAATCTTATTTCACATTATATAACAATTGCGAACTTAATTATATTATACAAAATATTCAATTATTTTCCAATTGCAAAATGATTTCATTAATTTGAAGTAAAGTTCCTTATTTTAGGTTAACTCAATGAATCTATTTCTAATAGTGGTTCTAGTTACATATGTATCCTTAGTAGCTACATTCACTAGCATATCTTTAATTCGGTCATTCTTTTTATTCTTCTTACTTAGTTGTAGAAATTTAAACCAAGCCAAATAATTATTGATATATTTTGTGGATACACCATTAAAAGTCATTAACCATCTCTTAAAGCTACTGTGAAGAGCATTTATATGCTGTAAATGATAAACACTATCTATCATTGATTTTCCCCTAGGAACTTGCTTTAATTCTATGTTCAACTTATCCTTTATTCCCATATATGATTTATGTGAATCTACACAAAAAGTAGCATCTTCACATATTTTATTGTCAAAGAAGTTAACTATTTGATTTGTTGTAATTCTACCATTACAAATAGCACCCATAAGGATATTTCCTTTTCTATCAATTGCTGTCTCTATACAAATCTGCTCTTTTGATATTCCTCTTTTCTTCTTATCATTTTTACCTTTACCTCTTTTTCTAGGGTTTCTAGGCATTACAAATGTAGTACTTTTAGAATGATTCCCTTTAAAAGACTCCTTAATAAAGCATTCATCTACTTCAACTATACCTTCAACTTTATCATTTTTTAATGATAGATTTATTACATCAAGTATCCTATGACGCATGTAAAAAGACGTTTTAACACCTACTTCTACTTCTTCTGCACATTTTCTTATAGAAAGTCCTAATATCATTAATTCGCAGTATTTTAGCCATTTATCTAAGCCTAATTTTGTATTAGAGAATGGAGACATAGTAAACTCATCAAAACTTGTACGACAACATTTACATATATATCTTTGTCTTCCGTTAGATTTCCCATTTTTATTTACATCTTTACATTGACATTTTGGGCATTCGTATCCTTTAGAAAATCTGCTTTCTTTAACATTATCTCTAATTTCAGAGGAATTAAATAAAGTACTTAATACTTCTTGTGCTACTGAAATTAACTCTGTAAGTTCATTCTTTTTTAAATCTTTTATCATAGCTTTTATATCTACTTTTGGCATAATATTAGGTATCCTTTCTGCAAATCAGTTGAAATATAGTTTACACCTATATTATATCCTATTTTAGATATAATTAATCACAAAGTTAGCTAACATAGCCTTTTTATTAAAAATTAATTAACATAATGATTTAATTAAATTTATATAATAATATGCATTATGAATAATAATAAAATATATAGTACATTACTAGACAAAAGAATAAATTAATTAGAACTAGATGATAGATGTTATTCTTATGTAAGTTAATTAACTGAATGTATATGTATTAATAACTGTTAATAATCTAGATAAGAGTTATATTTTATTAGAAATAATAGGAGAGTGGTGTTGTGGATGATAAGTATTATTTAACTGATAATATAAGTGAAGCAGACATGAATAAATTTAGAATGAAACTAGAATTTACATTAGGAAGACATGGC
>NZ_CATXCO010000121.1:0-7127 GCF_958366745.1 uncultured Romboutsia sp. | reverse complement strand
ACTAGTATATCTGCATCTTCATCAACATCTACACCAGCCTTATCACATCTTTGATTATTTACAAATACAACGCCTGCCATTATAGCCTTTTTAGCTCTTTCTCTGCTTTCAAAGTAGCCTTTTTCGACTAATAATAAATCTATCCTCTTCTTCATAAATTTACCTTTCTAGTTTATAAACTTTTTATTTTCTCTGCTATTTTAATTGGTGATAATCCTACACTATTATATATTTCATCCACACTTCCATGAGGTATGAATTCTTCCGGTAAAGCTATATTAATTATATCTATATCATATTTATTGTCTATAATAAATTTATTTATATTAGTTGAAAATCCACCAGTTATCACATTATCTTCTATAGTTACTACTTTTTTATGATCTTTAAATAGTCTATCTAATAATTCTTTATCTATAGGTTTTAAAAATCTAGCATTAACTATAGTTGGATTTATTCCTTCTTCTAATAGTATTTCTCTTGCTTCTAATGCATTTTTTACCATACTTCCAATAGCTAATATGACTATACCTTTTCCTTGAGATAATATTTCATATCTACCTAAATTTATAGGCTCATAAGACCCCGTCTCTAAATAGTAACTATTTCCTCTTGGGTACCTAATCGCAACTGGCGAGTCTATGTTTAAAGATAATTCTAACATTAAATCTAACTCTTTGCTATCCTTTGGTGCCATTACAGTTATATTAGGTACATTATTTAAGTAACTTAAATCAAACATCCCATGATGTGTTTCTCCATCATTACCAACAATACCTGCCCTATCTATTAAAAATGTTACCGGCTTACTTGTTATGCAAACATCATGTATAATTTGATCATATGCTCTTTGTAAAAATGATGAATATACTGCAAAATAAGGTTTCATACCATTTTTAGCTAGCCCTGCAGCAAATGTAGTAGCATGCTGTTCTGCTATTCCAACATCATAGTATCTATTAGGATGATTTTTTTCAAATATATTAAGTCCTGTTCCAGATGGCATAGCTGCAGTTATTGCAACTATATTTTCATTTTTATTTGCCATTTCACTAAGCTTTTGACCAACTTGATTAGATATTGACACAGCATTAGAACCTTTTATACCACTTTTTATATCAAACTTCGATACACCATGGTATTTGTCTGGTTGTTCTTCTGCATATCTATATCCCTTACCTTTTTTAGTTATTACATGTAATAGTACTGGTCCTTTTTTAGATTTAGCTTTATTTAAAGCTTCTATAATTTCTTTAGTGTTATGACCATCTACTGGACCATAATATTTTATCCCTATAGATTCAAAGAAAGAACATTCTTGGGGTATAAATTTACTAATAATACTATCCTTAACCTTATTTGCTGTTTTAGATATTATGTTACCTCCTGGAGATACTTGTAATATCTTTTCTACTTCATCTTTTACCTTATTAACAGTAGAATTTCTTATTATGCCAGATAAGTATCTAGACATTCCACCAACATTTTTATCTATAGACATTTCATTGTCATTTAAAATTATAATCATATCAGTATTTGTATATCCTACATGATTTAATGCCTCAAGTGCCATTCCTCCAGTTATAGACCCATCACCTATTACTGCTATAACATCACTTTCTTCTTTTTTTATATCTCTAGCACAAGCAAGCCCTTGAGCTACTGATATAGATGTACTACTATGACCTGTGTCAAATATATCATGTTCACATTCACATTCTTTAGGAAAACCGCTCATTCCATTAAATTGTCTAAGATTTTTGAAGTTATCTTTTCTACCTGTAATAATTTTATGTACATAAGATTGATGGCCAACATCCCATACAATTTTATCTTTAGGACTGTCAAATACCTTATGTAATGCTAAAGTTAATTCTACCACACCTAAATTAGATGCTAAATGTCCGCCTGTTTGCGATACAGATCTAACTAAAAACTTTCTTATATCTTTTGCTAGTAAATCTAATTCATCTACAGTCATGTTTTTTATGTCTTGTGGAGAATTTACTTTGTCTAAATATTTGTACATATTCATTCACCTTTTATTGACCAAATTTTATTCACACTTTTATCTAAAAATCTTCTTATTTGAACAATTAATTTAATTAAAAATTTTATACTCATAATATACATTTCAAACTATTATTTAATTATTACATGTAGTTTATAAAATAATATAAATTTAATATTATAAGTTATAATTTTTATTATCTAAAAAAGTCTTCTATGAGAAGACTCTTTCTTTGCATAGTTTTAATAAACTTTAAAAGTTAATATATCTTAGTATTGACTTAGACACATTAATTTTATAACAAAATAAAACATAAAAAATTATATCATATGCTATATATCTTTTCAATTTATACAAAAACTATAGCTGTTAGTATACCTAATATTGCTCCAAATAAAACTTCTTTTGGAGTATGTCCTATTAATTCTTTTAGTCTTTTTTGTTCTATATGTTTTTTATGATGAAGATCATCTAATATTTTATTTAATATAGTTGCTTGTTTACCAACAGCTCTTCTAACTCCAGAAGCATCATACATTATTATTAACGCAAATACAGTTACTATTGCAAAATCTGTGGAGTTAAATCCTCTTTCAATTCCAACTAATGTAGCTAAACTTGTTACAAAAGAACTATGTGAACTAGGCATTCCTCCTGAAGTAAACAGTCTTGAAAATTGTATAAATTTTTCTTTGCCTGTAAATATTTTAATAAATTGTGCTAGAAAACAAGCAAACATACTTATTCCTAGGACTTTATTACTAAAAATTTGCGAAAAAAAGTTCATTTTTCCTCCTTAATACTCTCTGTCTATTATATAATCTGCTAAATCACTTAAAAACTTAGTTTCTTTATTTATTGAATTTATACTTTCTTTAGCTTCTTGTATTAATTCATATGCTATATTCTTTGATTCATCTAAACCAATTAATGATGGATATGTAGATTTGTGATTTTCTATATCACTTCCTACTTTTTTGCCCAATTTAGATTCATCTCCTACTATATCTAATATATCATCTACGATTTGAAATGATAAACCTATGTTTTTTGCATACTTAGTTATTTTTTCTAATTGTTCTTGTGTAGCATCACCTATTATAGCTCCTGCTCTCATACATCCAATTATTATAGCTGCAGTTTTATTATTATGTATATAGTCTAACATTTCTTTTGATATTTGTTTATTTTCACTTTGAATATCAACAACTTGTCCACCTATCATACCATATATACCAGAAGTTTTGGCAATTTCATTAATAGCCTTTAAATATTTATTTGGATTTTCTTTGTCTATTGAATTTGATAACATAACCTCAAAAGCATAGTTTAAAAGAGCATCTCCAGCAAGTATTGCCATATCTTCTCCATATACTATATGATTTGTTTTTTTACCTCTTCTTAAATCATCATTATCTAGTGCTGGCAAGTCATCATGTATAAGTGAATATGTATGTATCATTTCGATTGCCATAGCAAAAGGTATGGCATCTTCTACATTTCCACCTACTACTTTACAAGCCTCCATTGTTAGTATCGGTCTTAATCTTTTTCCACCTGCACTTAGACTATAATTCATAGACTCCATTATAGTTTTTTGGTAACCTTCTTCAGATGGCATATATTCTTTTAATAAACTCTCAACTTGATTTGCTCTTTGTTTTAAGGTTTGTTTAAATTCCATAATTATTCCTCCATAATATTAAAATCTTCTTCTATACCTAACTGACTAAATTTACTTATTTTAAGTTCTGCATTTTCTAAAAGTTTATTACAATGTTTATAAAGCTTTATACCTTCTTCATATAAACTAAGTGATTCATCTAAACTAGTATTTTTAGATTCTAATCTTTCTAAAATAGATTCTAGCTTATTATAGGCTTCTTCATATGTCAAATTCATATTTACACCTCTTTACCTTCTATACTTTCTACGCTACACTTTATATTTCCATCTTTTAATTTTATATCTAAAATTTCTTTTAATTTAATATTTTCTATACTATTTACAATCTCATTATTTTTATGAACTATACTATAGCCTCTGTCTAATGTGGCCAAAGGACTTAAGTTATGTAATATTATTCCTATATTTTTTAATCTTTCTCTTTCTATACCTATAGTATTTTCTATTTCAAAATTTATTTTATCATATATCTTGTCTATTTGTGTTATTTTATCTTTTATTGTGTATAATTTTAAGTAGTTATTTATCTTTTCAAACACATAATCAATTCTATTCTTATCAAAATTAACTTGGTTCATCATTGACCTAGTAAGCCTGTTTTTTATATTATCAATTTTATATTCTAAATCAACTAAATTTGGAGTAGCTATTTCAGCCGCGGCTGATGGTGTTGGAGCTCTCATATCTGCTACAAAGTCACATATAGTAAAATCTGTTTCATGTCCTACTGCAGATATAATTGGTATTTTAGAATTAAAAACTTCTCTAGCTACCATTTCTTCATTAAATGACCAAAGTTCTTCTATAGAACCTCCACCTCTACCAACTATAATTGTATCTACATTTTTTTCCTTATTAAAAAATTTAATACCCTCACATATATCGTATTTTGATTGCTGTCCTTGTACCTTAACTGGATATAGTTTTATATTTACTTTTGGATATCTTCTTTTAATAACATTAATAATATCTCTTATGACTGCTCCTGTTTCAGATGTAATAACTCCTATAGATTTAGGTATTTTGGGTATAGTCTTTTTATATTTAACATCAAATAAACCTTCTTTAGATAATTGCTCTTTAAGTTTATTGAATTCAATATATAAATCACCTAAACCTTCAATTTCAATATCATTTATATATAATTGATATGATCCATCTCTTTCATAAAGTGATATATATCCATGAGCTATTACCTTTGAACCGTTATCTACTTGTAAATCCTTATTATAATTGCTCTTAAATATAACACAATTTATCTTAGATTTTTCATCCTTTAAAGATAAATAAACATTACCACTACCATGTACCTTAAAGTTTGATATTTCTCCTTTTACCTTTAAGTTATATAAAATTGCATCATTAGTTAATACTCTCTTTATATATGAGTTAACTTCACTTATTTCTAAAGCTCTCAATTTCATATTTATCAACCCCTATTATAGCACATCCACATGCATTATCTGTTGAGTACTCTGACTTTGTAAAGTGTGAATATATCTTCTTTCTTCTTAATTTTATACTTAAATTAGTACGTACATACTCACTTGCTGCAACTCCTCCACAAAATACTACTTCATTTATATTGTACAACTTACTTATATAAATTAAAGACTTATACATATTTCTAACTACCGCATCTAGAAGCAATTTAGATATATATTTACAATCCTCGGAATCTATTATCTTATTTATTTGATTTTCAAGTCCTGATAAATTCATATATCCATCTTTTACTGAAGTTTTAAGTCCATTTAAAATCTTTCTTTCACAAGATATGGCATTTTTATCTATATACTTACCTGCTGGAAATCTGTATCCTAATTTAACACCTATTCTGTCTATAAGTTGACCAAAGCTTATATCTTTTGTACCCCCAACTATTTCTATATTGTATTCAATAGAATTTTTATTTCTATTTAACAGTAGTATCTCTGTTGTTCCACCTGACATATGTACAGATAAAAATCTATCTCTGTTAGCTATTTTACTATTTAGTAAACTAGCTTCAATATGATTTTCTTGGTGAGTAGTTTCATAAAATTTACAATTCAATGAATTAGCCATAAATTTCCCAAAGTTATAACCTACTGTAAATACTGGCATATAGGAATTTTCTATTGGTCTCGGCTTTTTTGATACACAAACTCCTACTATATTATAATTATCATGTAGAGAGTTTAATTTTTCGCTAAGTTCTCCTAAGTTATTTATATGTTGAAATACTCCCTCACTTTGCCTTAATCCATTTGAATTTTCTTTAACATTTAACATTATTTTTTCATTTAAAATAATGCTTTTTTCTAAAGATATAGCTGCTATAGAAGTTGTATAGCAGCTAGTATCAATTCCAATTATTATATTATTTTGTTTCAAATTCATTTACAACACTACCTAATATTCCATTTATAAACTTAGGAGCTTTGTCATCACAGTAAAGCTTAGCTAATTCTATAGCTTCATTTATAGAAACTTTACTTGGTATTTCTTCTATAAATACTAGTTCACATATAGCAAGTCTTAGTATAGATAGATCTACCTTAGGCATTCTATTTACTGACCAGTTCTTTGCATATTTATTTATTAATTCGTCTATCTTATCTTTATTTTCTTTTAAATTTTTACATATGATATTCATATATTCTCTATCTACCGCATCATCTAATTCTATGTTATCTAATTCTATATTTGGGTTATTTGAGTATTGTAATCTAAGTTCTTCATATCTATTTATTATATATTCAAGGTTATCATTTAAAAATATATCTAATCTTTCCTCTATATTTTCTATATCCTCTTTATTCATTTCTATTTGATATATTAATTTCATAATATATTCTCTACTAGTTACTTTTCTCGCCTTATCACTTTTCATTAGTTGTAATCCTCCTTCAAGTTTATTATGCACATATTAAACAATAAAAAAACCTCTGATTTTTCAGAGGTTTTTTATTAACTTTTTTTAGATTGTTTAGCTTCTTCTTTTTCAGCTTTTTCTTTTTTAAAGCTGATTCCTTGAACATGTATATTTACTTGAGAAACTTTAAGACCTGTCATTGTCTCAACAGTATTTTTTACATTTTCTTGAATTTTTAAAGCTATCTCTGGTATAGATACACCATAATCTATCATAACCATTACGTCTAAGCTAACTTCCTCTTCTTCTATTTGTATCTTTACACCATTGTTTTTAAGTATTTTATCTGTAAATGTTGTATTAGTCTCTACACCTTCTACTTCTAAAGCCGCAAGACCTGCTATTGTAGCAACTACATCATTAGATATTTTTACTTGTCCAAAATTGTTATTTTCCATTGCAAATACTACCCCCTTATTTTAAGGAACTATATTTATATATATAATAATACCAAATACAACTCTACTTTGCAAGAAAATAACATCAGTTATTTTCTGAGGCTATTATATATAA
>NZ_CATXCO010000120.1:0-7218 GCF_958366745.1 uncultured Romboutsia sp. | reverse complement strand
TTGCTCAAAATCTTTTTTACGCTCAAAACCAACTTATTGATATTACTTACATTCATAAGTTATCCACATTTTTTAAGTATTATAATATCCTTAAGCGTAAAAAAGAGGCTTTAAAAGCCTCTATAAAGTGTAATTTTTATTTTTTCGTTTATTCATATGATAATGAGTATGTATTGTAAACAATCCACAAACTACGACTAAAAAATAATAAACATAAATACTATATAAAAATACAGAATATCCTATTATATTTCCCGGAAATACATTGGCAAATATGGTAAGAAATGCAACTTCATTTGCACCAACATTTCCAGGTGTTGGGATAGGAGAAACTGACATGTATAAAAACACTTGAAGTGATAAAACTTCAAAAAGACTTAATCCATTTAAATTAAATGCTTTATAAACACAATAAGATATACTAAAAAATACTGTAAGTTGTATTATTGTAAGTATTATACTCAAACATAGTGCTTTTTTATTTTTAATAAATAATTTTATTGAATAACTATATTCATCAATAAATTTATTTATAGTATGTATTTTTTTATTTAGTGATTTAAATATATTTAACCTATATAGTATATTAACTATAACTTTAACTATTATTTTCATAGTATTAGGAGTTAGTACTATTAACATACCTCCTAATAAAGAAACTATATTCATTACCATACCTATGCTCATTAATACTAACATAGAAGGTAATTCATTTTTAAGTACTTCTATATTTAAAAATATTATAACCGCACTATATATTGTTACTACAGTTTGAAATAATACTGTTTTATTTGTAACTATAGCTATAGATTTACTAAGATTTATATCATATTTATTTAATGCATAAATTTGCATCGGCTGACTCCCCGAAGCAAATGGTGTTACTAAGTTATAATAAAATCCCATCATAGCTATTTTAACAGCTAAAAATCTTACTTTTGTTTTTTGTATAGTTTTTATTAATATATTTATTATTGTACATTCTAATATAATATAAAGTACCATTATTAAAAAACCAATAAATATAAACTTTTTATTAACTAACTTCATAATCATAGGTATTAATGTAATATCTAGCGTTGTCGATACTAAATAAACCGTCATACATATTAAAAGTAGTAAAAAACCATACTGTATACATATTTTTTGAGTTTTAGTTAAATTTAGCATACTCTTTCTCCTATTATTTATTAGATACTTAATTATAATATACTAAACTTATAACTTTCAGCAACATATTCACTTCAATGTTATATTTTGTCATATTAATATATTATTTAATATAAATTTCTAAAATAAATTGTTTAATTTTTATGTTCTACTAAATCATTAATTTTTAATTTAGCTTTAAGTACCATCTAAAAATTATATCATAGTTAATATATATTTTCCATAATATAGAATATAGATGCTTTTATAAACATTGTGCTATAATACTCTATAATATTTATATATATTTAGAGCTTTAAAAGAAAGGATGTTAAAAATGAAAAAAGTATCACTATTTATAGTTATCAATGCTATATCTTTGTATGTAGTATCAAACTTAATGGATAGTATGTATATAGGGTCTTTTAAATCACTATTAATTCTTACAGTGATATTAGGTTTACTTAATTCAACAGTTAAACCAATACTAAAATTCTTATCTTTTCCCATAACATTTTTAACTTTAGGTTTATTTTCTTTAGTTATTAATGCATTAGTTTTAAAACTATCTTTTATGATGGTTTCTAATGTTGCTCTTTATGGATTCTTTAGTGCCATATGGGCATCTATATTACTATCAATAGTAAATGCAGTTCTATATAGTATACTAGATTAAAAAATACTTGCTCAAATTATAAATTTGAGCAAGTATTTTTTCTATTTATATGATAAACCTTCTTCTATGTTTATTATTTTACTTTCAGTATGAAGTAATTTTTCACATGTCAGATTTATACCTATAGCACCTATAGGTGCTGTAATTAATACACTAAGTATAGCAATAGCTTGCATTACATCGCCTCCTAATACCCCCATTTGAAGTGGTATAGATGCTTTTGCAGATTGAACTGTTGCCTTTGGAAGATATGCTATAACACAAAATAATTTTTCTTTTTTGCTTAAATTTGTGCCAGTTAATGCCATAATTACTCCTATAGAACGTATAAATAAAGAACATGTTAGTATAATCACACCTATAAAGAAATATTCTCCTACTAATGTTGGATTAACTGCCATTCCAACAAATGTAAATAAATATAATTTACCATATTTCCATATATTATTCATGTTATCTAATATATATTTAGCATCTTCTTTTATATAGTTTCTTATAAAAAATCCATATACCATAATACTAAGTAGTGAGTTAAGTATTTCTATTTCTAAGTTTTTTTCTATAAATCTTATTGATAAACATATAAAAAAAGCTATCATAGTTTTTAAATACTTATTATCTGTATTTTGTATTATACTCTTACTTAATTTAAACACTATAAATCCAAGTAATATACTTATTAAAATAGTTATAGGTATTGATATAATATTTGTGGCTATAGAAATATTTTCTCCACTATTACTTTGAATATATATACCTAAAAATGTTGTAAATAATGTTATAGCTATAGTATCATCAGCACTCGCTCCAACTAGTAGCATTTGTGGTATAGCTTTATCTTGACCGATTTTTCTTTCTATTAAAGATACCATTGATGGTATAAGTACTGCAGGTGATACTGCTGCTATTATAAATCCTAGTATTGAACCTTGAATAAATGTAAATCCTAAAAACTTCATAGATAAAAATGCTATTGCAAAACCTTCAAGTGTTGCTGGAAGTATACTTAAAAGTATTGCAGGTCTTCCTATTTGTTTTATATTAGATAAGCTAATTCCAAGTCCTGCTATAAATAATACAGTAACTAAAGCTATATCTTTTATAATTGGTGCCATTTCTAAAGTGTTATTTGGAACTACATTTAAAAATGAAGGCCCTATAATAATTCCAAGTACCATCATACCTATAAGTGCTGGTAACTTAAACTTTTCTGCTATTTTCCCACTATATGTTGCTATAACCCCTATTATTAATAGGCTTACTAATAAAATCATAATCTCCTCCTTTTTTGCAAATAAATAGACTCCTACCCTTAAATTTAAGAGTAGGAGTCATTAGCTTTCGCATTTAATGGCGAACTCCATCGCCTTTTTATTTATACTTAAATATTACCATGTGCCAATATATTTTGTAAACTTAAAATTTATTATATACTTATATAATCATTTAATATAAAGCTATGATATTATTCTATCGTTATATTTTTTTGTGATGTATATATTCCACTTTTCCCAGAAAATACATAGCTTATAACACATGCCACAAATATATATTTTATATTTCCTCCTCCAAATATCTCAAGTCCCATAACAAATGATGCCAAAGGTGTTTTTGTTCCACCACAAAACACACCTATCATTCCAATTCCTGCTAAAAATGATATGGGTAGCCCAACTATATTAGCTAAAAAATTACCTAATGTTGCTCCTATTACAAACAATGGAGTTACTTCACCGCCCTGAAATCCCGTAGCAAGTGTAATTGATGTTAATAGTAGCTTTATTATAAATGCATATGGTATAACAGAACTTTCAAATGATTTTGCTAACAATTCTAGGCTAAGACCTAAATACATCCTATTTCCTATTAATAATATTAAAATTATAATTATAATTCCACCAATAAAACTCTTTACAGATGTATTTTGTATTTTATCTGAGAATGCTTTTTTTAAAAAATGAGTAATCTCTGCAAATACTTTACTAACTAATCCAAATAATATAGCACATAATATTACTTTATAAAATATAACTGGATCTTTACTAGATACATCTACCATATGATAATGACTGTGCTGTACATTAAATAAAGTAGCAATATAATTACCTATATAACTAGATATAAGACACGGAATAATAGCTTCATATCTCATTTTACCTATAGAACTTACCTCTAACCCAAATATAGTTCCTGCAATCGGCGTTCCAAATACAACACCAAAGCCACTACTTACACCACTAGTAATAATAATTGTTAAGTCTAATTTGTTTAATTTTAGTATCTCTCCTATCCTAGCACAAATACTTGCTCCTATTTGTACTCCTGTACCTTCTCGTCCAGCTGAGCCTCCAAATAAATGTGTTATAAATGTTCCAAAGAATACTAAAGGTGC
Source organism: uncultured Romboutsia sp. (assembly GCF_958366745.1). Lineage (NCBI taxonomy): Bacteria > Bacillati > Bacillota > Clostridia > Peptostreptococcales > Peptostreptococcaceae > Romboutsia > uncultured Romboutsia sp. Next base: position 3,001 of record NZ_CATXCO010000120.1, on the reverse strand, counting down.
CATTCTAAATGGTACATTTCCCTTGCCTTCATTAATTCTTTCTATTATTAAATTATTTCCTTTTGATGAATCTTTTCCATATTTAAAGTATAAATAACTTACTAAAGCGCCTCCAAAAGGGAGTAAATACAACATCCATTCATTATTTTCTCTAACATTAGTTGCATATTGAAGGCTTTTTAAAAATAATGTAATTACAGTTCCAACTCCTATACCTGATATTAATGACAAAACAAACCATTTTAAGAAATTTCTAAATACTAATTTTATATCATTTAAGTTTTCATAAAGTAAATTCATATTTACACCTCATCATATATTATTACGAAATTAGTCTATTTACATCTATAGGTGAATCTAATCAACTATTCTATGTAATTTATGTGATGAATTGAGTTTAGCGCAAGACACCCTGAGTAAAAGTTATGTGCTATACCTACTAAACTAATGGATAAAAATAAATTAAAACCTTTTAAATCATTATTATAATTATCTTTAATTATATATATTTTATGCATAGGTATTTTTACTTGTATTTTCTCTTTGTAACACCCTTAACTATTTTTCATATTATAAAAATAGTAGTTCTATTATAAATTTTTTATGAGGTGACAATATAATGAATTGGTTTTTATCTCTTAATCCTATACTGCAAGGTCTTTTGGCAACTTTATTTACTTGGTCCATTACTGCATTAGGTGCTAGTGTTGTATTTTTCTTTAAAGATGTAAAAAAAAGTATATTAAATTCTATGTTAGGATTTGGTGCAGGTGTTATGATTGCAGCTAGCTTTTGGTCTTTACTCAGTCCTGCAATAGATCTTTGCGATGATTTAGGGTATAATTCTTGGTTAATACCTTCATTAGGATTTATTCTAGGTGGATTTTTTATAGTTTTATCAGATAAATTTTTAGATAAGTTTACTTTTAAAGATTTAAAGGTAGAAGATGGTATAAGATTTAAGTCTTATAAAAAGAGTATTTTATTAGTTTTAGCAGTTACACTTCACAATATCCCAGAAGGATTAGCTGTTGGAGTAGCTTTTGGTGGTGCTGCACTTGGAATTCCTGGGTGTACAGTTGCCAGTGCAATCCTTTTAGCTATAGGTATAGGTCTTCAAAACTTTCCTGAAGGTGCTGCCGTATCACTACCTTTAAGACGTGAAGGTTTTCCAGTTGTAAAGAGTTTCTTTTACGGTCAAGCATCAGGACTTGTTGAACCTATAGCTGGTGTTTTAGGTGTTTTTATGGCTATAGCTATGAGGGCTGTATTACCTATACTTTTAGCATTTTCTGCTGGTGCTATGATTGGCGTTGTTTCATCTGAGCTAATACCTGAAGCCTGCTTAGAAAATAAAAATTTAACAACAGTAGGTATAATAATAGGATTTACACTTATGATGATTTTAGATGTTGCTCTTGGATAAAATAAATAATGGCATAAATTCTATTTATGCCATTATTTATTAATTATCAAATCTATCTACTTTAAATAGTCTCATATCTTTATCTTTTTCTCCATGATATAACTTACTTAACATCATTCCTCCAAGTATTGCAAATAGTATTCCATTTGCACCATAACCTAAATTATACCATAAATTATTATGCTTAGTATCTTCTCCTATAAACCCTAAATTATCTAAAGTTGATGCGAATGTTCCACAATATTTATAATCAACTTCTATATCTTTTATATTTTTAAACATATTTTTTAATCTATTTTCTAGTATATCATACTTTTTATTTGCAAGTTTTTCATCAAATATATCTGGTACAAAGTCTACATCTTCTCCACCAATAATAATCCTATTATCAGATGTTGTTCTTAAATAGTTGTAAGGATCACAATTATCTCTTATTAGTACCTTTTCATACCATCCATCAAAGTTTTTAACTGGCTTTGTAGCTATATTAAATGTTGTTGTTTTAGTTGCAAAATTTCTATTTGTAAATAGCTTTGTGTTATATCCAGTTGCCACTATCACTTTTTTAGCTTTTACGATATTTCCAAATTCAGTTATTACCTCTATATAATCTTTATAGTACTTTAAATCTATTACTTCTGTATTTTCATATACTTTTAGTCCATTATTTTGTGATATATTTAATAATTCATGTGTAAATTTATATGGATCAATTTCTGCTCCACCATTTTTAGATAATATTCCTGCTTTTAAGTCAAAACTGAACTTATTATTATCTTCATTTATGTATTCAACATCAAAATTATTATTCTTTCTATAATCATACTCTATTTTTATAGCATTTATTTCATCTTTTTTTGCTGTATACAATAAAGTATCTCTTTTTTTATAATCACAATTATTTCCATATTCTTTTATAAACTTATCTATCTCATCTAACGCTATAAGCCCTAAATTATATGCTCATATAGCATCTTCTAAATCAATATATTCTGTAAAATCAGATAAATTATCATCTAATTCATATTGTAATAATGATGTTGTAACACTTGTGCTCAAATGAGCAATTCTTCTTTTTTCTAATAATACACAACTTATATTCTCTTTTGAAAAATAATATGACGTTATAGCACCTGTAATACCTCCTCCTATTATACACACATCTGTATCTATATTTTTTGTAAGATACGGATACTGATTTTTATGTTCATTTATATTAGTAAATATAGGTCTACCCTGTACGTACTGAAGTTTAGCATTTCCCATATATTCTCTCCTTTTTTATTTTATAAATTTATTATTTACATTATTATTTTTGATATACAAAATAGAGGATAACAATATTATTATCCTCTATTTTATATACAATATATTACTCAAATTCTTCTAATTTACTACAAAATTGTCTAAACTCTTCAATACTCCTTATTTCTCTTAAACTTCTAATATCAATAAAGTTTTTGCTTGGTTTATGAAATAAAAATTCTATATCATATATATCACATTTAGAAAATCCGTTTTTAAAAATATATTTATATGATTCATATTTATAAAAATTTTCTTCAAAATACTTAA
>NZ_CATXCO010000119.1:0-7316 GCF_958366745.1 uncultured Romboutsia sp. | reverse complement strand
ATGTAGTTGGTAAAAATGGATTAATGCAAAAGCTGTTCAAAGATATTATCCAACAATTGCTAGAAGCAGAAATGGAAGAGCATCTGGGAAGAGAAAGACATGAAAGAAGTAATGAAGCTAATCCAAACTATAGGAATGGATATAGTTCTAAGACTATTGAAAGTAGTTTTGGTGAAGTTGGCCTAGATATACCAAGAGATAGAAAAGCACAATTTGAACCGAAGGTTGTTAAAAAGTATGAAACTGTATGTAATGAACTAGATAAAAAAATAATAGGTCTTTATGCCTGTGGTATGAGTGTAAGAGATATCCAATCTGAAATGGAAGAACTATATGGCATTGATGTGTCTCCTGCAATGATATCTAAGATAACAGATAAGGTTGTAGAGGCTGCCGCCGAATGGCAAAGCAGAGAACTTGATGAAATATACCCAATCGTATATATGGATGCTATGCATTTTAAAGTAAGAGATGATAATAAAATAGTTTCAAAGGCAGCATATATATGTATGGCTTTAGATATGAAAGGAAAAAAAGATATATTAGGTATTTGGATTGGTGAATCAGAAGGCGCAAAATTTTGGCTATCAGTTTGTAATGATTTGAAAAATAGAGGCGTAGATGATATTTTAATTGCATGTATGGATGGTTTAAAAGGTCTACCTGAAGCAATTAAAACTGTATATCCAGATGTAAGTATTCAAACTTGTATAGTTCATCAAATTAGAAACTCTCTTAAATATATAGCATCAAAAGATCAGAGAGAGTTTATGAAAGATTTAAAAAGTGTTTATAGGGCATTTAACGAAGAAACAGCACTTAAAAATTTAGATATTCTTAAGGAGAAATGGTATTCAAAATATTCTGTTGTAATAGATTCATGGTACAATAACTGGAGTAATCTGAATACGTATTTTGAGTATCCACATGAAATTAGAAGAATTATTTATACTACAAATGCTCTTGAGGGATTTAATAGACAGTTAAGAAAATATACTAAGGTAAGAACTGTATTTCCAACAGATGAGTCACTAAGAAAATCACTATATTTATCTACCATGAAAATTATGGAGAAATGGACCTCTCCAAACCAAAATTGGGCGTCTACTTTAGGACAGCTTACAATTATGTTTGGAGAAAGGATACCTAACTCTTACACAATATAAATTTTTTTGAAATTATGGAAAATTTAGTGTATAAATAACTAAATTAAACACATAATAATTGTGTAAAGAATTCCAGTATTAGTATTTCTCAAAAATAAAAAAATATTACTGGAATTTGAAATTTCCAGTAATATAAATTATAAAAAATCTTATTTACACAAATCTATAGACATTCTCTATATAAGTAAAAATATGATTTATTAGAATTATATTCACAATTAAAAATTTGTAAAATATCTTTATTTAGGAATACACATAGGTCTGCTTGTAATTGGATCTAAAATTACTATACTATCTACTCCAAACACATCTTTTAACATATTCTCTGTAAATACAGTTTCAACTCTACCCTGAGAATATATTTTTCCTTTTTTCATACAAACAAGATTATCCGCATACCTCGCCGCTTGATTTAATTCATGTATAACTGTAACTATTGTTTTTTTAGTTTTCTTATTTAAATCTTTTAATAGTTCTAAAATTTCTATTTGATATGCTAAATCTAAATATGTTGTCGGCTCATCAAGTAAAAGTATATCTGTATTTTGAGTTAAAGCCATTGCTATCCATGCACGCTGTCTTTGTCCTCCTGATAAAGAGTCTAATTGTCTATTTGCAAACTCTTTAAGTCCAGTTGCTTCTATTGCCCATTGTACCATATCATCATCTTCTTTTGTTCTTGATCCAAATAAATTTTTATATGGATTCCTTCCAAAATAGCAAAGTTCTTTTACAGTTATTCCTTCTGGTGCTATTGGTCCTTGTGGTAAAATTGATAATTTTTTAGCTAAGTCTTTAGCTTTATAATCATGTATAGATACTCCTTCTAAAAGAACATCGCCTTCCTTAGGAATTAACAATCTACTCATACCACTAAGCAAAGTAGATTTACCACAGCCATTTGCTCCAATTAGCATGGTAATTTCACCTTTAGGAATAGATAAATCTATATTATTAACTATTATTTTGTCTTCATATCCTAAAACTAAGTTTTTTATCTCTAAACTCATTAATTTCACTACCTTCCTAATTAGATTTTTTTCCTAATAATAAATATAAGAAATATGGCGCACCTACAATAGCCGTTACTATTCCTACAGGAATTTCTGTTGGTGCAATTATAGTTCTACCTATAATGTCTGCTACTACTAAAAGTATAGCCCCTACTAATCCACTTAATGGAATCACTAATTTATGTCTATATCCAACTAAACTCTTTGCTATATGAGGTGCTATCAATCCTACAAATCCTATAGTACCACTCACACTTACGCTACTAGCAGTAAGTATTATACCTATTAATAACAATCCAACTCTTAGGAAATCTACTTTTTCGCCTAAGTTAATTGCAACTTTATCTCCTAAAGATAATATATCTATTTTGTTTGCTAAAATTATAGATAAAGGTATAAGTATTACTACATATGGAATTAATATTCGAACTTCATCCCAATACCTCCCCCATACACTTCCTGTTAACCATAAAAATATAGTTTGTATATTTCCAGAATTACTTATATTAAAATACTGAATACCAGCATCAAATAATGCACTCATAGCTATACCCATTATTACAATGCTAGTATTTTTAAAGTTAGTTTTTTTAGTTAATAAGTATATAATAATACCTACACCTAGGCCTCCAAACATAGCTGCCATAGGTATAGGTATTATATTTTTTAAGTTAAGATTTATTACAAGACAAGCAAAAAATCCTGCTCCCTTACCTATTCCAAGTACATCAGTTGATGCAAGTGGATTCCTAAGAACACCTTGGAAAATAGCTCCTGCTATAGCTAAACTCATACCTACTATTATAGTCATCAATAATCTTGGAACTCTATATTCAAAAATAATAAAAGAATACTTAGAAGTTGAGTAATTAAAAATTACATCAAATATATCAGTTATATTCAATATTTTACTTCCGAAAATTAAACTTATAAAAGATATAACTATTAAACTTACTATACTTATTGTAAATATTAATGTATTCTTATTTTTCACTCACTCCACCTCTTTTCATTTCTTTATTTGCTAGGAATATATAAAATACTGCACCTATAAAAGCCGTTACTATTCCTACAGGTGATTCGTAAGGGTATTTTAAAAGCTTAGATACTATATCTGATAATAAAAGTAAGTTCCCACCATATATTCCACATAATATAAAGTTTCCTCTAAAATTTCTTACACCAAATTTACTTACAATATGAGGCGTTATTAAACCTACAAAAGATATTGGTCCAGCTATTGCAACTGAAGAGCTTGATAGTAAAATTACTGTTATTGTACTAATAATTTTCGTCAATTTAACATTTTCACCTAAGCTAATTGCTATACTATCACCCATTTTTAAAGTATCCATTGAATTAGATATTACTGTTATTAGTAAAATAGATACAATAAACCATGGTAATATAGCAAGTATATGTATAAATTGTGCGTGGTGTACTCCTCCAATCATCCAAAATACTAAATCAGATGTTTTACTTTCATTAAACAACATTATTGATTTTGTTATAGAACTTAAAAACAATTGAATACTTATTCCTACCAGTGTTATTTTTAAAGGAGATAAATTTTTAACTGAACCAATTACATAAACAAACATACCTATAAGTCCTGCTCCTAAAAATGCACATAATATTTTTATTTTATATCCTAACTGTGGAAGGAATACCATGATTATTACTACTGCTAAAGTTGCTCCTGAATTTATACCTAAAACCTGAGGTGATGCAAGTGGGTTCCTAGTCAAGTTTTGCATAATTAATCCTGAAATAGCCATAGATGCTCCAACCAATATGCAAAGTAATACTCGTGGAAGTCTTATAGTTGTTATTATTAAATGTTCTTTACTTTTGTTGTAATTGAAAATAGAGTCAATAATATCTTTAAAGCCAATATTACTCATTCCAATCAAAATATCTGTTAGCAATAACACAACTATGGCAAATAACCCTATAATTGCAAATAATGCAAACTTATTTTGTTTTTTGACCTCCATTTAAATCACCTCTCAACTACTTAATTATTTTCTATTCTTATAATAACCATCCTGACATTTCTTTCATTAATGTTTTTACAGAAATAAATCCTCTGTATTGAGTCCATGGTTTTCTTGATACTGTTACATATACTTCATTATTTTTAACTGACTTTAGAGATTTATATAATTCTGTATCTTTCCATTCTTCATATATAGTTGTGTCTATATCTTCTCTCATATACACTATTATATCTGGGTCTATCTCTACTAATTGTTCTAAAGATAAAGATGCTTCTACATCCTCACTTTGAACTGCATTAGTAAATCCTGCTTTTTCTAAAACTTGTCCTACAAATGAACTTGAAGTATGTGCTGTATACCCATCATTTTTAGGAGATACTGTTAATACATTCTTATTACTAACTTTATCTTCTGCCTTTGCTTTAACTTCTGATAATAAATTTTCTGCTTCGGCTATTTTAACTTCTGCTTCTTCTTCTTTTCCAACAACTTTTGCTATAGTTTCAAAATTTTCTATATATTCATCATAAGTTGAATCAATACTATTTAAGACTATTGTTGGTGCAATTTTACTTAAATCTTCATATATTTCGCTATGTCTACTTGTATCTGCTATTATCAAATCTAAATCTAGAGTGCTTAATTCTTCTAAGTTTGGCTCTTTACGATTTCCTACTGATGTATACTCTGTTAATTCTCCCTCTGTAACATCAGCTACCTTACTTGCATCTTCATCATCTGCTATAGCAACTGGATCTACGTCTAAATTATAAAGCGAATCTAAGAATGATAATTCTAGTACTGCTATATTTTCAGGAGTACTATCTAAAGTTGTAGTTCCTAATTCATGTTTAACTACTATTTGATTTTTATTATCTAAATTTTCTTCTTTATTTGCTTGTGTCGTACATCCTGTGAGTACTATACTACCTAACATCACGCTCATTATCAGTGATTTTTTTCCTAATTTATAAAATTTCATATTGATATTACCTCCATCTATATATCAATATACCTATATGCATATTGATTATCATTGTCATTTTATTCATGTTATCATTCATTATTTTTTTTGTCAATATCTTTATAATGTTAATTAAAACTATATTTAATATTATTGATTTATTTTTTATACAAATAATCTTATTGTAAATTACATCTGAATCTTGATTATAGATTTATCTATGTCAAAGTATTTTTAATAGCCTCATATGTAGTTCGTATTTCTCATCCAAAGACTTTGTCGTATGCTTGATCTGATTCTCCCTCACGATAGGCAACCTTGCCATTAGCTAGTAGTTCCTACTACTAATCCTGCAACAGATCTTTCCCATTAAGTTATTGCCCACTCTAAGCACGCCAAAAAAAAACACATTGATAATTTAATCAATGTGTGAGTAGAAACCCTATCCACAAACTATTTTCATACTATATCTATATGTATGACCTTCTAATTTTAATTTCTACATTATATAAGATTACCTAGTTTTCTTATTTATCAATATCCATATAAAAATGGCTACCTTATATTTATAATATAAAAGTAGCCATTTTAACTTATTTTAAATTAAACTTTTCATTTTCATATACAACTTGATTATTTTCTTCAAGCTCTTTAAGTATTACATAAATAACATCTTTATTTAAAAATACATTTCCATTCTCATTTCTAACCTTTAAACTAATATCGCTATACTTATCCTTTATATAATCTGTAAGATTATCTTCCCTTAAAATATTATAATTATTATCTAAATAAACTTTAAATAACCAAGGCATAGCATTCTCACTTAAATCAACCACTAATCTATCAAGTAACACATAACTTTCATCATCATTTATCATCATAAAATCTGGTGTGTCACTTATCAGTCTATCTATATAATCATAATATTTCTTTGTGTCTTTCATATTTGTCTCCTTATTTACTCATCTTTATAGATTTTTCTATACAATCAGTCATTCCATTTATAACTGCACTTCTCATGCCTTCATTTTCTAAAGTTTTAACAGCTTCTATTGTAGTTCCTCCTGGTGAACATACCATATCTTTAAGCTCTCCTGGATGTTTTTTAGTTTCAAGTACCATTTTAGCAGCACCCATTACGGCTTGTGCACAAAACTCATATGCTATTTCTCTTTTCATACCATATGAAACTGCACAATCTGCCATAGCTTCTATAAACATAAATGCATATGCAGGAGAAGATCCACTTGCTCCTATTACAACATCTATTAAACTTTCATCTACTATTTCACTTTTTCCAAAAGAATCAAATATAGTTTTTACAGCATCTATGTCATTTTTCTCAATATTTTTATTAGGTGAAAGTGAACTCATACCACAGTTTACTAGTGCTGGTGTGTTTGGCATGGTTCTAATAATTTTTTTATCATTTCCTATTATTTTTTCTACACTATTTATACTTATTCCAGCAGCTATTGTAACTATTATTTTTTCAGTGTCTATATAGTCTTTTATTTGTTTTAAAACTTCTTCATATACATTAGGCTTAACTGCGATAACAACTATATCACATTCTTTTACTAAACTTATTGAATCCTTTGTAGTATTTATTTTATATTTTTCTTTTATATTGTCTAAGGTTTTATCAGTTTTTGCACTTGCTATAATATTTGATGGGCTTAGTAGTTTAGAGTTTATTATTCCACCTATCATAGCACTTGCCATGTTTCCTGCTCCTATAAATCCTACTTTCATAATGATTCTCCTTATTTGTTCATATAGTATCTTATATTAGCATTTGAATCTATTACACCTTCTATGTTACCCTTTGATGAACTCATTATAACTGTAACACCAGGACCATGACCTGATTTTACACAGTCACTATGTATTATAACACCTATTGAAATAGCTCCACCTAAGTATCCTGTTCCATAAGTATTATCGTGGTCTTGAAGTAATACTAAATCTCCAAATCTTAATTTATCAAGTCCAAGTCTTTTTATTTCTTCTTTATCAGCAGTCATTATATCATAATCTCCACTGTAAGCATTTGAAGAACCTGTTCCTGAACCCATTAAATATGCTGGAACTTTAGCAACAACTGGAACTTGTAGTTTTCCATCTTTTTCTGTTATTCCTAGTTTTTCAAATAAATTTGGGTCTATAC
>NZ_CATXCO010000118.1:0-7337 GCF_958366745.1 uncultured Romboutsia sp. | reverse complement strand
TGAATCTTCTTACACTTCTTCTGAATTTTATGAAGTTAAGTAAGTTGTCAGCTTCCACTGAGAAGCTCTCTTTATCATAAGGAATAACTTCTTCCATATTATAATCATCAGTTGATACAGCTTCTACTGGACAAATAGCTATACAGTGACCACATTTGAAACATCTTTCGTTGTTTATTTCAGCCTTGTTATCTACTAAAGAAATAGCAGAAACTGGACAATCTTTTACACATTGTGAACAACCAATACATTTTTCTTTATTTACATTAAACATTACATTTCTCCTTTTTAATATATATATAAGTAATTTGACATTTATATATATAAAATTTATAATTTTTTTTGTTATTAAAATATTGAATAATATAACAATGAGATTATAACACTACTGAATGAATAATGTCTAATTGAAAATATTCATAAATATATAACTAAAAGTTATTGATTTTTAATGTAAAAGGAGATAAAAATGAACTTACAACAACTGGAGTATTTTAAAATAATAGCAGAAACAAAGAATTTCACAACAGCATCTGATATATTATCAGTTACTCAACCAGCACTAAGCAAAGCCATATCCAAGTTAGAAGAAGAGCTAGATGTTAAACTTTTTCAAAGGGAAGGAAGAAATATCAAGATTACGGAGTTTGGAGATGTTTTTTTGAAATATGCCAAAGGAGCTTTGAGTGAAGTTGAAAAAGGTAAACTTAAATTAAAAGAGATGAAAAATAATAGTGATATGATTATATCAATATCTTCAACTGCTTGTATTGGGGCAACTTTTATACCTTTTTTTATAAGTAGCTTTTTTAATGATAATTCGAAGGTGAAGTTTAATATTGATAATCAAAGCACAGATGAAATTTTAAAAGGAATAAAAAACAACCATGTTGATTTTGGATTTATAAGTGATATAAAGGATTTAGACAAATATAATAATTTGGAAGCTATTTTAGTTAAAAAGGAAGAATATGTTTTAATTGTTCCTAAAAACCATCCTTTAGCCAATAAGGAAGAAGTATATCTTAGTGATTTGAAAAATGAGTATTTTATAGCATACAATAATAAGTCTTCTGATGTGGAGAAATCTTATTCTGATTTAATAGGATATACACCGAAAATTTATGCAGAACCTAGTGAATCAAGTATACTTTCAGGTCTTGTGGCAGCAGGGGCAGGTATTGCCATAATTTTAAACACACCATTGATTAATACTAATAAGATTTCAGTTATAAAAATAAAGGATAAAATTGATGATAAAAGTATTTATATGGTGTGGAATAAAAATATTATTCACAATAAAAATAAAATGGAATTTAAAAATTATGCTTTAAATATGAGCAAAAGATGAAGGGACTGTAGGTAGTTTTGTGTAAATACAAACTTACCTACAGTCCCAAAAACCATATTACATAAAACACTTTTACTATCATAGCTAAAACATTCCATACAATTGAATAGTAATTACTATTAACTATTCCAATTGACATTATACTATATTTAAATTATTTATATATTTTGTAGTTACACCATTACCTACCTACAATCTGTCTAACAGCCACCTCACTAATACCAAACCTATTAGCAATCTCCCTATAATTACCTCCATCAAACACTTCTCTCATAATCCTATTTCTAGCCTTTTTAACAATAGCACCCTTACTAGGAATATAAACATTACTCCCACCACAATACTCAACCAAACTAATAAAAGTATCCATTCCAAAAATCTCAACTAAATCCTTACATCCCTGTGGAACATCATCCACCCTAATAAACTCTAAAATCTTTTCTTCCATAAAATCACCCCTATAATTTATTACCGTTACCAAAGAACTTAAATTATAAACTTTTTTCTAATTAGAGGTAATTTTTCTTTAATTTCCTCTATTTAGGCAAACTCTAAGGTTTTTTCGTCTCTTTGGTAACACTAGCAATATTCGTTGAAATTTAAACGTTTTACCCGTTACCAAAGGCGTTACCAGAGGTGTTACCGTAAATTTTTCGGTAACACCTTTTTTAAATAACCGTTACCAAAGTCAATTCTTTGGTAACGCCTTCGGTAACGCTAAAATAGGTCTTTGGTAACGCTAATTTTTTCTTAAAAAAGCCCTTTGAGTTCCATAAAACTTTCCAAACCTAAGTTTACCTTGTCCCTCTTTTAAACTTTCCCAGCCATCTATCCTTCTTAAAATTTCATTAATCTCCATTGCATTACCCCTATGAAAATTCTTTATATCTCCTCCAAATAGCTCAACCCAAACTTCAACACTACAAACTTTTTCTCTTAATATACAATCATTATCTACTCTTAAAAATTCACTTTCACTTATATATCTTCTTCTTTCATATATGTCCATATTGTACCAGTTTTTAGGAAGTTTAATATCTAAGTACTCCTTTATCATACCTTCCTTGCTATTACCTTCTAAGTGTTTTTCTTGTTGCATGGTTGCTTGTTTTTGAATATCTCCTTCTAAGATTAATTTTTCACCTTTTTTGTAAAAGTGCATAGCTTCTGCCCAAATCATATCTATTTCATGTTTGTTTAAATCTTCAAATAAATTCTTTTTAGGTTTATTTACTCCAACCATAAGTGGCCAATATCTTCTATTACCTGTTCTATCTTTTAAAAATTCAATTTCATTTGTAGTTCCAAAAAATACACATTGTCTTTTAAAGGTTTCAACTCTTCTTCCATAGGCTTGTCTATAACTATCTTCTGTTTTTGATATAAAGTGCTTTACTGATTCTGCCTCTGCTTTTTTAGTTGCCGATAGTTCTGCCATTTCTAATATCCAAGCGTTTTGTAATTGCTCATAGGCTTCTTTTCCTTGCACTGTATTTATAGAATCTGAGTACCAATGTTTACCCAACAAGCTTATTATATGGCTTTTACCTAATCCCTGCTTACCAACTAAAACCATCATATAATCAAATTTAGTACCAGGTTTAAATATTCTAGTAACTGCTGCAACTAACATTTTTCTAGTTATAGCTTTTGTATATTCACTATTTTCTGCTCCTAGATAGTCTATCATTAAATTGTCTAATCTACTTACATTATCCCAGTCAAGAGAGTTTAAATAATCCCTTACTGGATGAAATTCATTTCTTTTTTCTATTATAGATATACCGTCATATATTTTGTGTGGAGATACTATTTTATAAACTACATCTAAATACATTCTAAGATTTGAATCATCACTATCTTGCCACACATCACCGTTTTCTTTATCAACTACCTTTTTCCATGGTAAATCACCTTTTATAATTGTTCTATTTGAAAACAAGTTATAAGCTATTTTGCCTTTTAAATTTTTATCATTTTCAAGTATTGTTACTATATTTTTAATACTAGATTTATAAAGTCCATTTTTATCTACCTCTAGCTTTAATGTCCAACTATCATTTATATTATCCTCTTCACATACAGATGAAAAATCATTTATAGCTTTTTTTAATTTGCTTTGACCAAGTTCAAGCATTACTTTTTCATCTTTACTTATAAACTCTATCATCTTTGTATATGATGGTAGCTTGTTTATAGGAATGTCTGTAGATACATTTGTATCTAAATGTGAAAACTTATGAAGTCTTACTAAGTCAAAAGAATTACAAAGTTTATCACAGCATACATCAGTACTATGATGAGAATATGCAAAATTACCATTTTCATAGATAACCACACCATTAGAAGTGCTTCCATTTATATATGTGTATCTATCTTTAGTATCACCTTTTTTATATACATCATATAAAAACTTATCAATTACATCATATACATTGTAAGCTCTACAAAATGCACCTATTATATTATCTTTTAACATTGGGTTTTCTTTAATGTTATTATGTAAACTATAAAGTTTAGAATTTGATTTACTTAAGTTATCCAACAAACTTTCATCTTTACAATCGCTATATTTATTTAATATATCTAAAGGATCTAAAAAGTCTTTATCTATTAATTTAAACACATACTCCCCATCTTTAGAAGTAGATGGAAAGTACATAAGTCTTGACGGTGAATAGGTCGTATCATCAAAATAATCTATACCTATATCAAAAGCTATTTTTCTTGATATAGCTTCATATTGAATTGGATCTACTTCATTTTTTAATGGAATTATTATTCTAAACCTTGGACTTTTTTGCGTATGTTTATGTGTACTATATATACACATACCAAAATCAATATTTTTCTCAAGGTCTTCAATCATACCTTCATATCCAAAGTCTACATCTAGTGTTATTAAACTTCTATTTATTATAGTATCTTTTTTCCTTTTTCCATCCTTTAAGTTTCCACCTACAAATCCACCAACATCTTTTATATTGTCTTGTATATCTTTTGGAAAGTTTATATACTCCTTATAGGTTTCATTTGTATATTTTGTGTTTTTGATATATTTATCTATAAACTCTGAATAAGGCAACTTTAAGTTTACATAATTTAATTCTTTTCTACTTTTTCCTATAGCTACATTTATAATTTTGTCGTATTTCATAATATCCCCCATTTATAACCTACTTTTTATAATAATTACTTTCAAATCCATCAGCTCTTAAATTTAATCCCTTTAAATATCTGTTTTCCTTACACATTATTTCACAAACTTTTTCAACACTAGATACTCCATTTTCAACTTCTAAAACAATTTCATCATGTACATGCATTACAATATTAAATCCCTTGTTTCTTAAATTCATCATAGCCTCACCTAATACATCACGAGCTATTGCCTGGACAATATTTTCTACTAGTTTTCCACCATATGTAGTAAGTCTAGTATTCTTTTTAGTTGTAGAGTCTACTCCTTCATAGGTTATAATACTTTTGTTAAAAGCATTGTTATAATCTATTTTGGGTCTTATATATGAAAGTCTTCTACCAGATGGTAGTTTAATAAATAGTATATTTCCTTCATATATAAAACTAATATTTTTATCTATATGGACAATACTTTTATTATTAACAGCTTCTATAAAGGCTTTTTCAACAGTGTTCCATAGCTTAACAATATTTGTATTAGAGCTTCTAAAAGCCCTTACAATTTCTATAAGCTCACTTTCACATAAATTCATATTATAAGCACCCATACTAACTAAAGCTTTAACCCCACCTTGATAACCTAGTGCTAGTTCTGCAATTTTTCCTTTTTGTCTTAACTCACTTTCTTTAGTTATTTCATTTATATCGACTTTAAACATTTTAGATGCACTAGCTTCATAGATTTTCCCATGAGTATTAAATACATCTATTCTCCATTTTTCATCTGATAAATAAGCTATAATTCTTGCTTCTATTGCACTAAAGTCAGCTATTATAAATCTATGATTTTTCTTTGGTATAAAAGTTGTTCTTATTAACTGTGATAATATATCCGATAGGTTTTCTTGGTTGTATAAGTATGAATTTATATTGAAATCATAATTAAAATTCTTTTTCCTACTAGGAAAATTTGTATTAATTTCATTCCTTATTTTTTCTCTAACTTCTTCTAAATTACTCATTTTATTTTGTGGAAGGTTTTGAACTTGTACAAGTCTTCCTGCCCATCTACCAGTTCTATTTGCTCCATAAAACTGAAATAATCCTCTTATTCTTTCATCATCACACATACACCTTTTCATAGCTTCATACTTTTTAGTTGAAGTTTTATTTAACATTGCTCTAAGGTCCAGTACTTCTTTTATTTTTTCATAATGAGGATTTTTTTTAACTTCACAACTATTTAATAAATCGCCTACACTTTCTTTACTAAGTGAATTTACCTCTACTCCTAAGGATTTTAAATAATCTTTCATTTGATTGTTGCTTTTAGGATTATTTATATTAGTTATAGTTTTAAGCTTTTC
Source organism: uncultured Romboutsia sp. (assembly GCF_958366745.1). Taxonomy (NCBI): domain Bacteria; kingdom Bacillati; phylum Bacillota; class Clostridia; order Peptostreptococcales; family Peptostreptococcaceae; genus Romboutsia; species uncultured Romboutsia sp. The sequence goes on along the minus strand of NZ_CATXCO010000118.1, from coordinate 1,478 downwards.
TATTAAATTACTTTTAAAAATATTATCATAATAAATAGCATTTTTAAGTAAATTTATATCTACCAAAACACCTCTATCATTTATTTCTTGATCTAGTTCCCATAGCTTTTGCTCACTTTCTGGTAACTTAACTTTTTCTAAAACCTTTCTTATACTTCGCTCAACTCTTACATCATTTATACAATACTTTTTAAAGTCTTCGTATTTTTTAATTGCTTCAGTTTTTTTAATACTTTCACTATTTGAAGTTAATAAATCAAGGTTTTCCTTTTTCATAAAAAACCTTATTAAACTTTTACCTTCCTCAAGTTTTTGCTCTTTTAATCTTAAACTTTTAGCCACATTATCAAGTCCATGTGGTAGCCCTAAATATAGTGCGTGAACTTGTGTGCATCTAAACATCTTTGGACTTAAATATGTGTTAAAGTATTTTGATAAGCATACTCTTTCAAAATTAGCGTTAAATGCTGTTTTTATTATGCGTTCATCTAGTATATCTTTTTTTAGATTTTCTGGTATTTTTTCATTGTTTTTTAAATCTATAATTTTTATTTCTTCATCATCATAAGCATAGGCAATAAGCAGTATTTCAAAGTCATTTTGGGTATATTTATAGACCCCACTTTTTGTAAGGTCTATACTCCCATAAGTTTCTATATCAATAGATAAAGTTTTCATTATACTAATATCCCATCATCATAAGCTACACTAAAGTCATCTACTGCACTTGCTCTATTTACGATTTTCTCCCCATCTTTTAGCTTTTGAAGATTTAATAATTCACAAGATATACCACAGTTACCACTTTCTTTGTGATTGTATGGATAAAAGTTTATACTAACTCTACCTAAACAACCATTATATAATTCATCAGGACTTAATATTTTTAAGTCTTTATCAACGACCTGTGGTCTATATTTTGAAGTTGCATGTATATAAAAGCTATCTTCATATTCTTTTCTTCCTGTTGCGTCCCCGTCTTTTAAATTATCTGGAACTTTCCCATCCCATATATCAAGTCCATTTTTAGTAGCATTGTATATTCCTTCATATATTTTATCCATAGTATTACTTTCTTTATGTATTATAATTGTTATGCTGTATTTAGGCTCTGAAGATAATGCGTTACTTCTTGCCTCTTTTATGTTTACATAGTTTAATTTTACGCTCCCTGTTACTACTTTAGTGTTAAGTTTCATTTATTTTCCCCCTTATATTTTATTGTTTTTCAAAGATATCATCATATTGGTAGTTTAAAGCCTTTTTTATGCTTACAGCTACTTTTAATGATGGGTTTCTTCTTCCGTTTTCTATCATTGAATAATAGGTTCTATGTATGTTTACCATATTTGATAGACTTTCTTGAGTAAGATTTTGTTCTTTTCTTAAACTTTTAAGTTTGCCCCTCATATCTAACCCCCTTTTTTGTGACTTTTATTTACTATTTGGTTACTTTTAGTAACTTTTATATTTTAATT
>NZ_CATXCO010000117.1:0-7401 GCF_958366745.1 uncultured Romboutsia sp. | reverse complement strand
AAGTGTCTTTTTTTGTTTATATATTTGTCTGATTTAATTATACAATTCAGGTTAAAATAAAAGAGCACGCTTACTTATATTTAGCTAGCATGCTCTTTTTTGTTAAATTAATTAATATAACTTACTTTTACTTTTTCAATTTTTTTATTACTAACCTTTATAACTTCTATATTAACATTATCTACTTTTATTTCTACTTTTTCATTAGATTTTGGGATTTCTCCTAATTGGTTTATTATATAACCATTTAAAGTATTATATTCACCTTCTTCTAATTCTAAATTAAAGGCTTCATTAAATTCATCAAGCTCTATACTACAATCAACTATAAATATTCTTTCATTAATTTTTAAAATATTATTATTTTCTTTGTCATACTCATCTTCAATATCACCAACAATTTCTTCTACTAAATCTTCCATTGTAACTATACCACAAAATCCACCATATTCATCAATAAGTATAGCCATGTGTATCTTGTTGTTCTGTAAAATTTTAAATAATTCATTAGTTTTTTCACTTGTTGGAACAAAATATGGTTTATGCATTATTTCTTCTAAGTTAATATTTTCAAACCCTCTATCTTTTGCCTGTATAAGTATATCTCTAACATGAACTATTCCTATTATATTATCGATATTATCTTTATATACAGGTATTCTTGAATAGTTAGAGTTTAAAAGTTTATCTATATTTTCTTCAATATCATCATCTATGTTTATTGAAAAAGTATCTTTTCTAGAAGTCATAATATCTTTTGACTTTGTATCATTAAATTTAAAAATACTTTCTATCATATTTTTTTCATAAGTCTGAATTATTCCTTCTTCTTCGGATTTACATATTAAAGACTTTATATACTCTTCAGATACTTTACCATTTTCTTTTTTTAATATATTAGATTTAATAAATGTAATAATTTTTAAAAATGGTCTAAGTATTATTGATAGGATTGAAACTATTTTCTTTTGAATTGTTAGTAAAAATATTAATATTGGTTGATTTGAATGCCTATGCGAATCAGATTCCATACTAACTTTTTACCTCCTTTTTTATTACTAGATAATATGATATTATCATATTAAATGTGAGATTACAATTAATAATTTCTATTAAAATTCATTCTATTAATATATATTTTTATTGTATATTTCATAAAGTATATTATTTATTATTTAATATATTAAACAAGTTTATTTATATTATTATAAAAATTAAACTTTTAAAAATAATTATACATAGCATAATATTATTATATTTATAAAAGTAAATGAAGTTTATGTTTATAAACCTATGGTGAGACTAATAGTATTATAAAAAAGGTTAGCAAGTGCTAACCTTTTTTATAATACACTTATTAATATTGCTCCTTTTGATGTATATGTACCCATAACTGATCCTAGATCGGATATCATAACACTTTCAAAGTCATGATTTTTAAGCATCATTTCTTTTACTTTAAGAGCTTTATCTAAACAATTTGCATGTGCTATAGCTAATGACTTAACTTCTCCTTCTTGTATTGAATCACATACATTTTCAACTACTTTTTTCATTGAATTGTTATCTCCTCTAGCCTTATCGCAAGGCTTAACTTCACCATTTCCTATTTTCACTATAACTTTAAAGTTTAAAACATTTATAAGCTTACCAGCTAAAGCATTTATTCTTCCACCTTTTATAGCATTTTCTAAAGTTTCTAATGAACCATAAAATACTACATCTTTCTTTATAGATTCTATAATATTTACTATCTCATCTAAACTTTTTCCTTCTTCTGCTAATTGTGCTGCTTTAACTATTAAAAGTCCTTGACCTATAGAACCTGTTTCAGTATCTATAACTGTAACTTTTTTGTTTGGATATTCTTCCTCAAACATATTTTTAGCAAGAACTGCTGTTGAATATGTTCCTGATAACTTTGAAGCTAAAGTTATTACTAATATCTCATCTTCTTCCCCTTCATAGCTTCTCATAAATCTTTCTGGAGAAGGACAAGACGTTTTTGGAAGAACTGGTGAATTAGCCATCATTTTGTAAAATTCATCTTTTTCTATCTCCCCATCTGTATATATATCATCTCCAAAAGCTACATTAAGAGGTACTATTTCTATATTATATTTTTCAACTATATCTTTATTTAAATCACAAGAGCTATCTGTTACTATTCTAATCTTTTTCATATATCTCACTCCATTTAATATAATCATATCTTTTTCAGTCGGTCAGTTGACCGTTATTTATTTTTATTGTATACTCAATTTACGCTAAAGTCAATAATTAAATTGATTGTATTAATTATATGTATAGTTTATTTACTTTTAGTAGATTTTTAATATGAAAATATCCATTTTCTTATATTAAATATAATGTATATAATTAATTGACAATAATATTTACTATATTTATAATTTATTTAGTAAAATGCGAAATTCTAGGATGGTATTTGTATGAAACAAAATAATATGAAAGAAACAATTTTATCAGCAGCTACAGATTTGATAATAAAACAAGGGGTAAAGAATACTTCTTTAGCTGATATAGCTAAAGCATCAAATATAAGTAAAGGTACATTATATTATCACTATTCTTCAAAAAATGATTTAATATGCGCTATTGCAGACATGCATTTAGAAGTTATAACAAAGGCAGTACTAGATTGTGTTCATGGCATAGGCACTGATGATTCTTCTATTAATATGGTAAATTTAATAATGGAAAAAATATCTTCTATAGAAGGTAGAGGAAGAATACATATGTACCTTTTATGTGAAGCTATAACGGAAAATGATACTCTAAAGGAGTCAATTAAAGTTAAATATTTTGAATGGAGAAATACTTTGAAACAAGAAATTTCTAAGACTGTTAAATATAATAAGGATGCTGAAGCACTTTCATTTTTATTAGTATCTGTAGTGGATGGTCTTGTTGTTCAAGGTCTTTTAAAATCTGAAACTATTCCTTATGAAAATATTGCAAGTTTCTTATTAAAAAGTTGGCTATAATAATTTAATTAACTTTAGTGGTATACATATCACTAAATACTTACTAAAAAAGATGGTTATTAATAACCATCTTTTTTACTTTATCTAATTATATATCCACTACTACTAAGTTATCTATATTAAAATAATATTCTATACTTTTATCAATTTGATTTATTTTACTCTTTATCTATAGTTTTTATAACCCTACATGGATTTCCAACCGCAATAGTATTATCAGGTATATCCTTAGTTACAACACTGCCTGAACCTATAACAACATTTTTACCTATTTTAACACCAGGATTTATTGTAGTTGCCCCACCTATCCAAGAACCATCTCCTATTTCTATATCTTTAGCAAATTCAAGACCTAACTTTCTTTGAGATGGTGATATAGGATGAGCTGCTGTAAATATATTTACATTAGGACCTATTAATACATCATCACCTATAACTACCTTAGCACAATCAAGTACTGTTAAATTATAGTTTGCATAAGAATTTTCACCCCAGTGTATGTTATATCCATAATCGCATCTAAAAGGTGGCTCTATATAAAATTTTTCTCCAACTGATCCAAATAAACCTCTTAATAAGTTATCTCTTTTTTCTATTTCATTTGGCTTAAGCATGTTATACTCATATAAAACTTCCTTAGCATGCTGTCTTTCATTAGTTAATTCTTCACCAAAAGCTAAATATAATTCACCCATTATCATTTTTTCTTTTTCTGTCATGATATTTATTCACCTTATTATATCTATTTTAATTTATATATTATAGCTTCATATGGTCTTAGATTTATTTTCTCTATATTTTTACTTGAATCCTTATAGTTACTTAATAAAGTTTCACAACTTTCATACTTTATAGACTTATCTAATACGAATTCTTCGTCTTTATCATAGAAATTAGCTACTACTAATATTTTTTCATCATTTAATTCTCTTATATATGAAAATATTGAGTTATGATCTTTATATAACAATTTAAAATCACCATATACAACTACATCTTCATTCTTTCTTATTTTTATAAGTTTCTTATAATGATTAAATATTGAGTTTTCATCTTCTAAATTATTCTTAACATTTATATCTACATAATTTGGATTAACTTTTAACCATGGTTTTACTTTACTAAATCCACCATTTAAGCTATCGTCCCATTGCATAGGTGTTCTTGCGTTATCTCTTCCTTTAGCATATATAGATTTCATTATATCTTCTTCTTTATAACCTTCACTTATACGCTCTTTGTACATGTTTAAAAGTTCTATATCATTGTATTCATCAATACTATCAAATACTACATTAGTCATTCCTATTTCTTCACCTTGATATATATAAGGAGTTCCCTTTTGCATATGTAATACTGTTGCTAACATTTTAGCACTTAACTCTCTGTATTCTTTGCTATCATTTCCCCATCTTGAAACTATTCTTGGAAGGTCATGATTATTCCAAAATAAACTATTCCATCCTTCATTATCCAATTCAGTTTGCCACTTATTAAATACTTCTTTTAATTTTATAAAATTAAGAGGAGCTAAATCCCACTTAGTTTTACCTGGTGTTTCATCTAAAGATATGTGTTCAAATTGGAATACCATACTAAGTTCATTTCTTATCGGGTTGCTATATAATTTAGCTATTTCTGGAGTAGCGCCCCAAGTTTCTCCTACTGTTAGTAAGTCTTTTTTTCCAAAAGTATTTACATTCATTTCATTTATGTATTCATGAAGCTTTGGTCCATTAGCAGTTATTAACTTATCAGGTTCTTTTCCTACTAAATCTATAACATCTAATCTAAATCCACCTACTCCTTTGTCTATCCAGAAGTTTATCATATCGTATAGCTCATTTCTAACTTCTTTGTTTTCCCAATTTAAATCTGGTTGTTTTTTAGAAAATAAATGTAAATAGTATTCATTACTATCTTTATCTAATTCCCATGCTCTTCCACTAAATGTTGATTTCATTTCATTTGGTTCTTTGCCATTTACTGGCTTTCTAAATACATAATAGTCTCTGTATTTACTATTTGGATTGTTCTTAGCTTCTATAAACCACTTATGTTCATCTGAAGTATGATTTAATACTAAGTCCATTAATATCTTTATTCCTCTATCATTAGCTTCTTTTAATAAATTATCCATATCTTCCATAGTACCAAACTCATCCATTATATCTCTATAGTCACTTATATCATATCCATTGTCATCATTTGGAGATTTATATACTGGCGATAACCATATTACATCTATTCCTAGTTCTTTTAAATAGTCAAGTTTAGATATTATTCCTTTTAAATCCCCTATACCATCATTGTTACTATCACAAAAACTTCTTGGATAAATTTGATAAACTACTGAACTATGCCACCATTTTTTCTCTAACATATTTTCCCCCTAATTTTTATTTAATTGTAATATATCTATAATGCTATTATAATAAAGTAAAAGCATTAAATTCTATAAATATATTGATAATTAATAACACAAAACTGACTTTAAGGGGATTATTATGGTAAATGATAAACTTGAGGAGAAAAGAAAACATGGTAATTTTTTATTACCTCTTGGCATTTATGATGTTAATTTAGGGGATAAAGAATATTCAATATCTGCCCATTGGCATAAAGAAATCGAAATAATACTAGTAAACACAGGTGAATTTAATTTACAAATTAATTCTGATTTTTATACTTGTAAATGTGGTGATATAGTTATTATAAATTGTGAGGAACTTCATTACTTAATTGCTAAAGAAAGTGTATATAGTGAATTTACAAGCTTAGTATTTGATATTTCTCAACTAAATAGCTCTATACTTGATAGCTCATCAGTTAACTTTATAACACCTATTATAAATAAAAAATTTAAACTTCCAACAATAATAAATGAAAATTCTAATATTTATAATAATTTAAAGGAAATATTTCTAAAAATTATTGAAGTTTATAGTCATAAATATTATGGTTTTGAACTAGAAATTAAAGCTTTATTATTTAGTTTTTTTGCTAATATATTTAGAGAAAACTTAGTAATAAAAAAAGATTCTATATTATCAGATGACAGTAAAGTTTTTAAAATAAAAGATGTTATAAAATATATAGAAAATAACTATAGAAATGATATAAATATAACTACATTAGCTAATATTTGTCACTATAATGAATATCATTTTATGAGATTTTTTAAGAAATACACAGGTAAAACATGTATTCAATTTATAAAAAATTATAGACTAGAAAAAGCATATAATTTACTTAAAAATACAGATTTGCCTGTTACTCAAATTTCTTTTGATGTAGGATTTTCAAATGTATCTTATTTTATAAGAAGTTTTAAGGAAAAGTATAAAGTTACACCTAAAGAACTTAGGTTAAGAGCTGATGATTCATTTAATGTTTAAATATTGATATGATTATTATTTATATATCACATAGCTTTTATATTTTAATCTTATTATACGTAAAAATCCCTAGAGTTTTATCTCTAGGGATTATATAAAATAAGATTATTTTAAAACTACTTTCTTGAATTTTTTCTTTCCACGTTTTATAACCATACCGTCACCAGCTAAAGCATCTTTAGTAAATGTAGCTTTTACATCAGATACCTTTTCTCCGTCTACAGTTACTCCACCTTGTTCTATGTTTCTTCTAGCTTCAGATCTAGTTGGTGCAAGTTCTGCTTTAACTAATAAAGATATTAAATCTATAACTCCATCAGTTAAGTCTGCTTCTTCTATTTCAGTTGTAGGCATATCAGCATGAGCTGCTCCTGAGAATAAAGCTCTTGAACTTTCTTGTGCTTTTATAGCTTCTTCTTCACTATGAACAAGTTTAGTTAATTCAAATGCTAATACTTCTTTAGCTTCGTTTATTCTGTTTCCTTCCCACTTTTCTATTTCTTCTATTTCTTCAAGTGATAAGAATGTTAACATACGCATACATTTGAATACATCAGCATCAGCAACATTTCTCCAGTATTGGTAGAATTCAAATGGAGATGTTTTGTTTGGATCTAACCATACTGCACCATTTGCAGTTTTACCCATTTTGTTTCCTTCTGAGTTAAGAAGTAAAGTTATAGTCATTGCATATGCATTTTCACCTAATTTACGTCTTATTAAATCAGTACCAGCAAGCATGTTACTCCATTGGTCAGTTCCACCTAATTGCATTTGGCATCCGTATTTTTCATATAAATGATAGAAGTCGTAAGCTTGCATTATCATGTAGTTGAATTCTAAGAAGCTAAGTCCTCTTTCCATTCTATTTTTATAACATTCAGCAGTAAGCATTCTGTTAACACTAAATTGAGCTCCTACTTCTCTTAATAAGTCAACATAGTTTAAGTCTAATAACCAATCAGCATTGTTAACTAATAAAGCTTTATCTTCTCCAA
>NZ_CATXCO010000116.1:0-7446 GCF_958366745.1 uncultured Romboutsia sp. | reverse complement strand
ACTAAACTTCTTGCTAATGGATTTGGTATATATCCTGTTTCCTTTATTACATCTAAAACTTTTTGTTTTACTTCATCTGTTACGGGTTTTGAATCATTTATTACTCTCGATACTGTAGATATAGATACCCCTGCTTTTTTTGCTACATCTTTTATAGTTATCGTACTTTTCATCTTTACACCATCCTTACGTAATACTATTTATTTTCAATTCGATATTTTCCATTTAAATCTTAATTATACTATTCTTATATAATTATGTAAACACACTTATCTCTATTTTTAAAATCTTCTTTAACTTTAATTATTCATTTTATTATATAAATTTATACAATATAAATAAAAAGTACTGGTATAAAACCAGTACTTCTTACGATAGCTAATTATTTTTAGCAGCATCCATCATCAAATAATCCACCACAAGAACAAGTTATTAATAATAATATTAAGAATGGTATCCATGCCATTATATCTATATCTACCCAAGTGTCTCCAAATGCTAAGAATAAGAAGAATAATATTATTATCCACCATCCTGTACCAAAGAATCCATCACATCCACCAAATAATCTATCTAGCATGATAAAAATCCCCCTTTATTTATCTTATAAATTTTAAGACTATATAAAACTTTTATGATTTTAATGTTTTTAGTGTTACACTAAAATTTAATTTCTAGTCAAAGAATCCTCCACAACTGCAAAGTATTAATAATACTATTAAGAATGGTATCCATGCCATTATATCTATGTCTACCCAACTATCTCCAAATGCTAAGAATAAGAAGAATAATACTATTATCCACCATGCTCCTGCTCCAAAGAATCCATCATTTCCAAATAATCTTTCTAACATTTTGCTACCTCCTGATGATATTTTATATTGAGCTTGCGCTCTTAACATATAATATGCAACTAAGGTAATTTGTGATATTAAATTTATTTAGTTTTTATTTTTTATAGAGTAAGAATTGTATAGTATAAAGAAAAAGGATGCACAATTGCATCCTTCTTCTTTATATACTAATTGTTATTAGCAGTCATAACCATTATCTAAGCATCCACAATCTCCATCAATGCCTCCGCATGAGCATACAATTAGTAATAATATTAAGAATGGTATCCAGTCAGTTATACATATTTCACTCCAACATTCTTGGAAAGCTAAGAATAAGAAGAATAATACTATTATCCACCATGCTCCCCCACCAAAGAATCCATCGCATCCACCGAATATTCTACTTAATTTACTACTCACAAAGATCCCCTCCTTGAATATATATACAAGTTAGATAGTACCTAGCTGTCAATAGGGTTTTTCACCCTTCTAATTATATACTATGTAAATCTTTATAAAGTGTTATTACTTTTTTTAAAATTTTTTATTTTTTTTAAAGAGGCTAAAATTAGCCTCTTTAAATTTGTTTATATTAACAGCAACCACCATCAAATCCAAAGTTAGTTAAAAGTAAAATTAATAATACTATCCATATTAGAGCCATATCATCACAGAATAACCATTCTAGTAAATCATCTCCTAGTAAAAGTATAGCTCCTATTATTAATAATATTATTAATCCACCTCCTCCAAATCCACATCCACATCCACCAAAGAAACGTTGAATTCCTTGTTGTTCTGACATCTTTATGCCCCCTTTTTTATTTATAGGCAACTGTTTTTATTACCTATTTAATAAATAATATGTATTTATGCATTAAATTGTTACATTTTATTATTTTTTTAGAGCAAATATTTTTGCATAAAAAAAAGAAACCATATAGATTTCTTTTAAGATTAGATTAATAGCAGCTATCATCAAAATTAAATAGTAATAGAATTATTAATATTACCCAAATCCACATACTATCATCTTCAAAAAAATTATCTAGTATATCTGTACATAAAACCAAAAAAACTAAAACTACTATTATTAATAATCTATTACCAAATATACCATCATTTCCTCCAAAAAATCGGGATATCGTATCTTCTAGCTTTGCCATGACATTCCCTCCCTTGAACTTGCTCATAAATTAAGTATATATATTAATTGGTAAATAAGTTACCTCAATTAAGCTCTTATTAAGAATTTTATCTAATTCTTTCTCTGATAAATTATTGTACTTTTCAACCTCTTCTAAATATTTTAAATCAGATTCTGAAATACTTTTTATCAACCCTTCTATAGACTTTATCTTATACTCTTTATAGTCTTTTACTAAAAATGAGGTTTTAGAATTTTTTATTCCTTTTTTTAAATTGATTAATCTCGTTATATACTCATCTTTTTTCTCCATTACCTGTTCTTCTTTTTTAACTATATCTTCTAAAATTATATTACTTTCTAAAATATAGTCTTTTATCTTTTGCATATCTAATGTTATAGAATTATAATAAAAATTTGTTAATATAACTAAGAATACTACAACAGATGATACTAATAATCCTACGTATTTCATAAAATTTCCTCCTAAGTTATAGTTTGTATATTAAATTTATATTCATATTTTATAACTTTATTACTTTTTATTTAAATGTATATTGAAAAATTGTCAAACTTATATTAAACTACAATTAAAATTATCAATTTATTTATAGGAGGATAATATGTTTGAAAAAATAAGATCAATAATTTCAGAACAATTATCTATAGATGATGTAGATACTATAACTTTAGATACTTCTTTAACAGAAGATTTAGAAGCTGATTCTTTAGATGCCGTTGAAGTTATAATGGCTCTTGAAGATGAATTTGGAATAGAAATACCAGATGAAGAAGCTGAGCACTTCAAAACTATAGGCGATATATGTAAATTCATAGAAAATAATAAATAAAAACCGAGATTAATCTCGGTTTTTATTTATTATTAACAGTAGCAATCATCATTGTTATTATTAAATAAAAATAATATAAATACTATTGCTATAATCCAAATTAGTGAATTGTTTTGCTCAAAAAAACATGCTAAATCTCCGTTACTAAGTATTAATAAAACAACAAGCCCTAATATAAGAAATACTAATGTAGGATTATCGTTAAAGAAATCAAATCCTCTAAACATATCCCTTAATTGATCCATATACACTCCCCCTTGGTATGTAGACAGTTTATCTATTAATAATATATATGAACAAACCTATATTTTAGTGCTTGTATAAAAAAATTCACTTCGCTTTAGCTACGTGTCGGCGAAACACTTCATTTTACCAATGATATATCCTTGCTACTACTAGGTATACATCTATTACTCAAAATAATCATTGAATTACAAATTATATAAAGCATGTATATTTTATAATATAAAAATAAGCACCAATATCTAAATATTAATGCTTACTTTTATAATTATTTTTCTTCATAGAATCTTACATTTTTTATAACTATGTCTATACTTCCATCTGGATTTTGCCTTACACTGTATTTCATTGGATCTTCAAAATCTGTTAAGTCTGCTTTTATATCAAATCCATTATCTGTTTTGATACCTCTTTTTTTAAGTTTTTTCTCAACCCATTTCTTATCTATATTAAAACTTTCATCTAAGCCTTTATCTTCCATATGTTCTTTAAAGCTTTCTTTAAGTTCATCACTTTTTATAGAGTTTTCTACAAATTCATTTAAGTCAATTTCATGTTTTTCTTTTAATGTATAGTTTAATATACTTCTTACTTCTTCTGCTTGCTTTATATCCTCACTTAAAGCATTTGTTATCCAATTTTCAGCTGTATTTTTAAATACTTTTGTCTTATATTTATCATCATCAACTCTTTCTGCATTTAAAAATTCTGTTATAAACTTAGACTCTGTTTCTGCTTTTTCTGCATCTTTATCTAAAAGTCTTAATTGATATTCATCATTCATTCCACTTACACCAATCAATGCACATTGCTTTTGTCTTCCAGTCTCTGGTATACCTATTTCATTAGCAACCATTTGTATATTAAATTTTTCATCTACGAATTCTATAGAGTGAGTATATAATTTTTTATAATCTAGCTTTAATATAGCTACATACTTTTCATCCTTTACTGTATATAAACAAATAGCTAAATCACAAGATTCCAACTCTGAATTTATTTTCATAATATCAAATAAGTATGCTGCTATCTCTTTTGAATTTTCTAAAAATGTATTTTCATCATATATAATTTGTTCACAGCAATTTCTAACTACATTGTCATTATAATTTTTAAAAACACCTTTTCTTAAATCATCATCTTTTGTAACCCTTTTTATAATTTTTTGAAAAAACTTATCTACTTCTGGATTAATTTTTCCTTCAAAATCATTTAATATAGGTACATCGCTATTCTTATCTAAAACATGTACAATAAATTTGTGTATTATCATAATTCCCACCTCAAATTAATTATTTTTTCTTAGTTTTTCAATTAGATTTTTTATATCATTTGACAACTCTGCTTTAAACTCTAAATTTTCCTTAGTTCTTGGTTGATTAAATGATAAACTATATGCATGTAAAGCTTGTCTATTTATAAGATTTTCATCTACATATCCATATAGCTCATCTCCAATTATACCATGTCCAATATGTGACATATGTACTCTTATTTGATGTGTTCTTCCAGTTTCTAGTTTTACTTCTACCACAGTCGCATCATTTAACCTCTCTAAAACTTTATAATGTGTTATTGATGCTTGTCCTTTTTCATCAACTATTCTCTTTATACTATCTTCAGTTGGTCTATATATAGGTTCATTTATAGTTCCTTCATCATTTTCTACTATACCTTTAACTACTGTTATATATTTTTTTTCAACAGCATCATTTCCCATATCAACAGATAGTGTATGATGTGCATAAGCATTCTTAGCAACTATAACAAGTCCTGAAGTATTCATATCTAATCTATTCACAAATCTTACTTTTACCTTTTCACTTTTTTCCTTGATATAGTATGTAATTCCATTTGCTATTGTATTATCAAAATGACTTTTAGTTGGATGTACTACCATAAAAGGAGGTTTATTAACCATTATTATATCAAAATCATCATATAATATATTTAAGTTTAAATTTTGCGGCTCAAAGTTTGCCATTTCCTCTTCTATCTTTACTTCTATTAAATCACCTTTTTTAAGCTTTGTACTTGGCTTTTTAAAAACTCCATTTACAAATACACTCTGCTCTCGTTTCATCTTCGATATTGACCTTACAGAAAAATTTAATTTATCCAATAAAACTTCCTTTAGAGTTAATTCTTCTTCATTTGTATACGATATAAGGTTGTATTTTTGGTCTTCTTTTTTAAACAAATTTACACCATCCTTCATTAATAATAACATTATCTATTTTATACTATTTTTTTAAAATAGATAAGGATTTTTTGTAGCTATAAAAATTATATTTATATAATAGTACATATTTTAATTATAAAGTAACTAATTAACTTTCCAAATTATGCTATAATACAAAGTATAAAGGGGTGTAGAGATGAGAAGAATTATAACTATAAATTCAAATCAAGTAAATAAATCTGTTGAGACAAAAAAAATACTAACAGAAAAACTAACCAATGCTGGATTTGAAGTAACATATGAGTTTTGTCAAGATGCCGAACTTATAATATCAATTGGTGGAGATGGTTCTTTTTTAAAGACCGTTCATGATTTTGACTTTACTAAAACTCCTATAATAGGAATAAATACAGGTCATCTTGGTTTTTTCCCAGAAATATCACCTAACCATATAGATAGTTTTATTAAATCTTATAAGAATAATGATTTTTTAGTGCAAGATATATCCTTACTCAAAGCCAATATATGCACTAATAATTGTAACTCTCATATGTATGCCATAAATGAGGTTGTAGTAAAAGGGGATAAATCTAGAACTATACACCTTAGTTTAGATGTTAATGGTAAGCATATACAAAATTTTAGTGGCGATGGAATGATTATATCTACTCCGACTGGCTCTACAGCTTATAATTATGCTGCTGGTGGAAGTATAGTAGACCCTGGATTAAACCTTATGCAACTTACACCACTTTATCCTATAAACACAAATGCATATAGATGCTTTACATCTAGCATAATTTTTTCTAGTAAGTCTATAATAAAAATAATACCTGAATATAGATTTGAAGATTCTATTCTAATCGTAATAGATGGAGTTGAATATAGATTTAATCATATGTCTAATATAGAGGTATATATCTCTGATTTAAAAATAAAACTACTTAGAATGTTAGATTATGAATTTTGGAGTAGAGTTTCAGAAAAATTTTTATAATATCTTGGAGGAAATACATATGAAAATTGGAGTAATGAGTGATACTCATGGAAGTTTAACTTATTTTGAAAAAGCATTAGATGTATTATCTGATTGTGATGTTTTAATCCACGGTGGAGATATACTTTATCATGGTCCTAGAAATGATATACCTGAAGGGTATAATCCAAAAGGTTTAATTTCTAAAATAAATTCTTTAGATAATATAATCATAGCTAGAGGTAACTGCGATGCTGATGTAGATCAAATGGTAATAAATCATCCTATACAAAGTCCTTATGTTATGAGCCAATTTGGTGAAACTAGAATAGTTACCACTCATGGTTATACAGATTCTAAAGAAGATACAATTAATAAGGCTAAGAGTATGGGAGCTGATATACTTATCCTTGGCCATACACATGTTAAAGAATTATATCTTGACGAAAATTTAGTAGTTCTAAACCCTGGAAGTACTTCTATACCTAAGGATGGTACTCATTCTGTAGCTATAATAGATATTATTCAAAGTGAAGACGAAATTGATATGAATTTTAATTTAATAGATATTAATACTAAAAATATAATAAACCTTGACTAATATATAAAATTTTTAAGGAGTGGTATACTTACCACTCCTTATTTTATTATTAATCATCTGAAGTTTTTATATCATGGACACTCTTACTCTCTTTGCTACTTTTACTATCACTAATGCTCTTACTATTATTTACTGGTTTATGTTTAGTTATTTTCTTTTTATCTTTAACAGGCTTACTAATATGAGAATGTTTACTATCATTTGAACTTTTACTATTGTGCGAATGATTTGTTTGTTTCATAGTATTTATGCTCCTTTAATATATTATTAATCCTCTTCTTCATCTTCTTCGTCACAGTCTCCATTCATACCATCTATTCTACATTTATGTTTTTTACCACAGCAACCACAAGTAACATAAATATTTATAGGAGTATGAACAGTTATTGGTCCAGTATTATTAGTTGCATTTGATTGGTTATCATTATTAGCACTTGAATTAGATGTTGAAGTTGCATCTGCGTCTGCATAGGCTTCTGCTTTTGCTTTTGCTTCTAATTCAGCTTCTAACATTGACTTTAATTTTGATTGTAAATCCATGTTAGCATCTAAATCCATATCTATATCTTCTTTATGTTTATTTTTTGGATCTTTATGATGTTTGTCTTCT
>NZ_CATXCO010000115.1:0-7478 GCF_958366745.1 uncultured Romboutsia sp. | reverse complement strand
AATATAAGTAATATGAAAAACTTTGTAAATGCAAAAAATGACATTTTGAAATGCTTCGCCCACGCAGTGGCTCAAGCAACGGATGTATCCGTAGTAGGAGCAAGGATATATCGTTGGCGAAATGAAATGTTTCGCCGACACGTCGCTCAAACGAAGCGAATTTTTATAAATACTAATAAAAATAACAAATACATAGTAACTATATCACAGTTTTTGAATGAATGAATAATATGTTAATAGGAACCAGTGAAATCCTCTAAAATATTCAATTTAAAAGGTGGTTATTTAATGAGACAGAAAAATATTAAAAAAAATAACAAATTTAATAACTCTTGTAATCAAAATGAATGTAACAATAAAAATTTAATATTTAGTTCTCAATTCAATAGTTGCATATCAGAATGTAATAAGTTCAAAGAAATGGCTAACCAAAAATGTCAACAAGCAGAGTGTGCTATGAATAGGGCAAATAAAATAGCTCAAGAGGCACAGGAAGCAGAAAAAAGAGCTGAAGCTTTAAAACGACAAGCTATAGAGGAATGTAAAAAAGCTAATGAACTTTGGGAATGCTATGAGGAGTCTGCAAACTCAGCTCAGGATTTAATGGAGGAAGCACAATGTTGTTTACAAGAAGCAGCTAAGTGTTACAGAGATTGCTATAAAGATGATGTTGGATGCAACTTAGATGATTTTGGATATGATGAAGATGAAGACGAAGACTATGATTGTTATGATGAATGTGGATGTAATCACCATAATCAATGTGGGTGTAACTCAAACAAAGGATGTGGATGTTAAACAAAAAGGTGAACTATTTTAAATAGTTCACCTTTTTATTTATAGGGATTTTATAGCAAATTCAATTCTTTTAAGGCCTTCTAAGACCATAGATCTAGGACAAGCTAAATTTATTCTATAATAGCCATCTCCTCCTATCCCAAAAGAAGATCCATCGTTTAAGGCAATTCTACCTTTATTTATTAAAGCATTTTTTAAATCTTCTTTATCTACATTAAGGTTGCTAAAGTCAACCCATAACAAATAAGTTCCTTCAGGCTTTTTTACTTTTAATTGAGGAATATGATTTTTTATATAATCAATAGCAAAATCAACATTATCTTCTATGTATTTAATCAACTCATATAACCAATCTTCACCGTAGTTATAAGCAGCTTCTGTTGCTACTAAACTAAATGCGTTATTTCTTTTTATATCTAATATTGAAAAAGCCTTATCCATAACTTCATAATAATAAGGATTAGAAATTACTAAAAATGAACTTTGAAGCCCAGCTAAATTAAAAGTTTTAGTTGGAGCCATACAAGTTATAGTATTTTCGCTAAACTCCTTAGAAATAGAAGCAAATGGAGTATGTTTATGATTTTTTAATATTATATCACTATGTATTTCATCAGATATAACTAATACATTATGTTTTAAACATATTTCTCCTAATCTAGTTAGTTCTTCACGAGTCCAAACTCTACCAACTGGATTGTGAGGATTACAAAGTATAAAGATTTTAACATCTTTTATTTTAGATTCTATATCTTCATAATCCATAACATAGCTTCCGTCATCTAATTTTACTAAAGGGCTTATAACTAAACTTCTTTCATTAGACTCAACGATATTATGAAATGGACTATAAACTGGTTCTTGAATCATTATTTTATCATTTTTTTGAGTTAAATTTTGTATTAATAAACTAATGCTAGTTATAACTGCAGGGCTAAACATTAACCATTCTTGATTTATTTTCCAACTAAATCTATTGTCAAGCCAATTTACTATAGACTCATTATAAGAAGATGGTCTAGTTGTATATCCAAATATCCCTTGTTCAAGTCTATCTTTTAAAGCTTCCATTACACAAGGTGCTGTTAAAAAATCCATATCAGCTACCCACATAGGAAGTAAATCATTAGTACCAAAATTTTTATTCATTTCAGACCATTTAGCTGAAAAATTGTTAGTTCTATCTATAATTTTATCAAAATTAAATTTCATATTTATTTCCCCCTTAAGCTTTCTTTTACAATCAGCAGTTAATATAATCGTAGCTATAGGATGTCTAAATTTCAATACAAAATAAGTAAATTATAAAATATTATTAAAATATTTTGTTCATGAGTTGACAAAAAATAATATTGTAATAAGCTTAAATAGGATATACATAATAAAATTAAATAGGAAGGAAGAATATGAAAGAAAAATACTATGAAGAGTTGCTTAATATAAAAACCACAGGAGATCAAAGTTGGGATGAAACTAAGAAATGTTATCATCCATATGAACCAACTCCTTATTTTGCATTAGATAAATTATTTGAAAGTTACTATATAAATGAAAAAGACTCTGTAATTGATTTTGGATGTGGAAAAGGACGACTTAATTTCTATTTAAATTACAATTATAACTGCAATGTTTTAGGAATAGAAATGGATGAAAATTTTTACAATCAATGTATGGAAAATAAAAAAGAGTATTTAAAAAATAATAAAAGAGAAGAAGATAAAATTAATTTTTTATGCACTTTAGCCCAAGAATATGAAATAAGTGATAAAGATAATAAATTTTATTTCTTTAATCCATTTTCTGTTCATATATTTATGAAAGTTGTAGAAAATATATTAATATCATTTGAAAATAATCCGAGAAAGATAGATATAATACTTTACTATCCATCAGATGATTATATATATTACTTAGAAAATTGCACACCATTTATGCAAATTGAAGAAGTTAGATTAGATGATTTATATAAAAAAGATAATCAAGAAAGATTTTTGATTTATGAGTTAAGTTATTATTAAATAATTATGAATTAGAAAATAAATAAGGAGTATATAATAAGCGTTATATACTCCTTACTTATTTTGCCATATATATACTAAAGTAGATTTAATATGTAAAAAATATTTTGATAATTTATAAATAAAAACTTTATATTAAAGTATATGATTAAAAAATTTTTAACTAAGAAAAGTAAAATTAGAATATACATAATTTATTTTGAAGATGCACTTTTATATAATTATTTATTAAAAAATGTAAATACTAAATATTATAATAAAAGGTTAGAAGGGGTATATATGAAGCTTAATGAAAATATAAATAATATACAAAATCAAGATATCCTTCAAGGATTATCAAAAGAAGAAGTAGATAAACGTATAAAAGAAGGAAATTACAATAAAGCTGTAGATGGTGTTTCAAAAACAACTAAAGATATAGTAATAGATAATGTATTTACCTTTTTTAACTTATTAAATCTTGTACTTGCGACACTTATAATACTTGTAAAATCCTATGAAAATGCACTATTTATGGGAATAGTAATATCAAATACTGTTATAGGCATAATACAAGAGATTAGAGCTAAAAAAACTATAGATAAATTATCTTTAGTATCAGCCTCTAAGGCAAAGGTAATAAGAGAATCTAAAGAGGTAGAAGTAAATACTGAAGATATAGTATTAGATGATATTATAAAGTTTTCAAGTGGAGATGAAATAAGTGTAGACTCTATAGTTTTACAGGGAAATGTAGAAGTAAATGAATCTTTATTAACTGGAGAAGTCGATGAAATCTTAAAAGTAGAAGGAGATACATTGTTATCTGGAAGTTTTATAGTATCAGGGACTTGTTATGCAAAAGCAGATAAGGTAGGGGAAAATAGCTATGCATCTAGAATAACTAAGGAAGTAAAAAAGAGAAAAAAAGTAAACTCTGAGATTATGAAATCTCTTGATAAAATAATTAAATATATAGCAATAGTTATAGTTCCAATAGGATTAATACTGTTTTTAAAACAAATGTATTTATTAGATTATGGATTAAAAAAATCTATAGTAAGTACAGTTGCGGCAGTTATAGGTATGATTCCAGAGGGACTTTATTTACTTACAAGTATATCTTTAGCAGTATCTGTTATAAGATTAGGAAAACGAAAAATATTAGTTCAAGAGCTTCATTGTATAGAGACTCTAGCTCGTGTTGACATGATATGCCTTGATAAAACTGGAACAATAACAGAGGGAAAAATGGATGTACGAGAAGTTATAATATTAGATGAAAAATATAATAATGAAAGTATAAATAATATAGTAGGGGCAATAACTCATACACTAGATGATGAAAATTCAACTTTTAATTCACTGAGAAGACATTTTAAAGAAAATCCAAATTGGGAATACAAAAATAAAGTACCTTTTTCATCTGAAAGAAAATGGAGTGGTGTTTCTTTTAAAGAAGAAGGAAGCTTTGTAATAGGTGCTCCTGAATTTGTACTAAATGAAGAGTATATAAGTATAAAAGATAAAGTAGAAAAATATTCATCAAAAGGATACAGAGTACTTTTATTATCTAAGTATAATAAGGATTTAACCAATGACAAATTAGATAAGGATATAGAAAAAATAGCACTTATTATAATAGAAGATAAAATACGTGATAATGTAGAAAAGACATTTGAATTCTTTGAAAATCAAGGAGTTGAAATAAAAGTAATATCTGGAGATAATCCTGTTACAGTATCAGAAATATCAAAAACAGCAGGTATTAAAAATGCAGATAAATATATAGATGCATCAACACTTAACACTAAAGAAGATATAAATAGAGCAGTAGATAAGTACACTATATTTGGAAGGGTAAAGCCAGAACAAAAAAGAGAAATTATAAAATCACTTAAAGATAAAGGCCATACAGTAGCTATGACAGGTGATGGAGTAAATGATGTTTTAGCTCTTAAAGATAGTGATTGTAGCATAGCAATGGCATCAGGTAGTGATGCAGCTCGTAGAACAGCTCAACTTGTCCTTACAGACTCAAATTTTAAATCTATGCCTAATGTTGTAAAGGAAGGACGTAGGGTCATTAATAATATAGAAAAAAGTGCATCATTATTTTTAGTTAAGACAATATATTCATTTTTACTTTCTATTTTATTTCTTATTATAATGAAGCCTTATCCATTTGTTCCAATACAATTAACCCTTATAAGTGCATTGACTATTGGAATACCTTCATTTTTCTTTGCACTTGAATCTAATAACAATAAAATAAAAAAGGGATTTTTAAGAAATATAATAAAAAGATCACTGTCAGGTGCGTTAACTATAGTAATAAATATATTATGTGTTGCATTTATATCATACAAAATAAATATACCTCATAGTCAAGTATCAAGTATATCTGCTATATTAACTGGATTTACAGGTTTAGTTATTTTGTATAGAGTAAGTATTCCATTTAACAATCAAAGGAAAATACTATTTACATTTATGACAGTATTATTTTTCTCAATAGTAATATTATTTGGAGATAGGTTTATGATATATAAACTTAATTTTGTACAAACTATTATATTAGCAGTGTTTATGATAATAACTCCTATAACTATAAAAATTATATCTAGCATTGTGGATAAAATAAAAATATTAAATAGGGAACATGAAAATCAAATATAGTATTACAATAAAAAGAGCGTCTTAATAAATATTTTAAGACGCTCTTTTATAAAATATTTAATTTTTATTATTATGCTTTTCTAGATGGCAATTAGTAGCATACATTTCTCTAGATTTCTTTAATGTAGAAGTCCATTGATTGTTATTTTCATCCTTTTCTTTTACATTTGTTTGGCTAGTTAAAGATATATTAGCACCAGCCCATTGATTGTTAGATTCACATTTTTGTTTTTTATCCATGGTAGTCACCTTTTCATAATGTATTTGAAAATATTTTGACCAAATAGATACAAAATTATAAATGTAATTTATTGAAAAGTCAGGTCTGCTATAATAAATAATATACAGGAGGGATATTATGGGGAAATGTAAAGATGAAATGATAAAATTAATAAATGGAGAAGTAGAAAAGGTATATATAATATCAGAGTTTGAAACACACTATGATATATCAAAATCTCTTCAAGTTTGGAAATATGATAAAGAAAAAGATATATTATCATATAGTATAGTTACTAAGAACAATATAAAAAGGCCTTATTTTATAAAAATAAAAAATGGAGCAAACTTTGTAGAGAAAAAATATGTAGGAGAAAGCATGGTAGATGATGCAAAGCTTACTATAACAACTGAACAAGAGGCAATAGATATATTAGGGTTAGAAGTATTAAGTATATAAATAGACTATATTAAGGGGATACTATGAAGAAAATTGTACTAGGTATATGTTTATTAACCATGACTTTATCATTAAATGGATGTAATAATAAAAATACAATAGAAAGTATTAATTTAAATAAACAAAATAATAATATAGATGTAATACAAAAAGAAATAGAAAATATGACACTAGATGAAAAAATAGGACAGATAATAACTGTTGGAATTGATGGATATACTATAAATGATAAAACTAAAGAGTTAATAGTAGATAAAAAGGTCGGAGGAATTATATTGTTTAAAGATAATATAAATGACTCTAATCAATTACTACAACTTATAAATAATATAAAAGACATTAATTCTAAAAATAAAATACCTCTTTTTATATCTATAGATGAAGAGGGTGGTCGTGTAAGCCGACTACCAAAAGAAATAAAAAAACTACCTTCTAATGAAGTAATAGGTAATATAAATGATAAAAAGTTAACTTATGATATAGGAAAAACTATAGGATATTCACTAAAAAGTTTTGGATTTAACATGGACTTTGCTCCAGTTTTAGATATAAATAGTAATCCTAATAATAAGGTAATAGGTGATAGATCATTTTCAAGTAATAAAAATATTGTAGCAAATCTTGGAGTTAGTGAAATAAATGGATTTAAAAGTAGTAATATTATTTCAGTAGCTAAGCATTTTCCAGGACACGGAGATACTGATATTGACTCGCATTATAAACTTCCTATTATTAATAAAACTTTAGATGAATTAAAAGAAGTAGAGTTTGTACCATTTAAAAATGCAATAAAGGAAAATGTTCCATCCATTATGGTAAGCCATATATTACTTCCAGAAATTGATGATATAAATCCTGCCAGTATGTCAAAAACAATTATTACAGATATACTAAGAAAAGATTTAAAATTTGATGGACTTATAGTTACAGATGATATGACTATGGTAGCTATAACTAATGATTTTGATATAAGTGAAGCTTGTATAAAATCTATAAATGCAGGAGCAGATCTACTTTTAATATGTCATGGGTATGAAACTGAGGTAGATGTTATAAATAATATAAAAGATGCAGTAGATAAAGGAATTATATCTATTGATAGAATAAATGAAAGTGTTTATAGAATACTTTCTTTGAAATATAGCTATAAAATAAATAATGAAAAGATAGAAAATATTGATGTGGATATTATTAATTCTAAAATTGAAGATATATTAAATAGGTTAAATAAGAATTAATAAAATTTTAGTAAAATAATATATTTATAATTTTACCTAAATTAAAAATTTTAAATCTAAAAAGATATAATATAACTACTATATATG
>NZ_CATXCO010000114.1:0-7487 GCF_958366745.1 uncultured Romboutsia sp. | reverse complement strand
TTAATGGTTATAGCCATCAAGTATATTGCCTTTTACCAAAGCTTATGCTTTTGCCTCTTTTTGATTTTTATTAAATAACTATTATTGACCAATTAGTTTATATGCTATCTATTGGTAATTAACATCAGATACTAATCGCCATATATTAAATTGAGGTATATTTAATATATCTTAGTTATTTAATATGATATCTATTGATATCTCATCAACAGTACTCCCAATAGATACTAGTAAAAGGTAAGGTTTTTCCTTGCTTTTATCTAGTGAGTCCTGTTGGTATTATAATATGCAATTTTATCTTTTATATTCATACTTTAAGTAATTTAATTTTTATACTAGTTATTCTACTAAGCATACTGAAATTACTATATAAAGTTTTTAACTAGCAAAATGTAGCTTGTTAAACTATAGTATTTTCAAGTAACAATATTTAACTAGCACAATAAGTTAACTATATAATTCATATATATCAGAAAACTCTAATTCTATTTTGTCTATATCTATCTCATAGTTATACTCATACTTATCACCTTCTAATTTTTCATTTGGTAATAGTATTTCAAATTCAGTTCCATTTTCTCCGTCACTATCTAAGTATATTTCACCGTTATTTAATTCAACGATTGATTTTACTATACTAAGACCTATTCCACTACCTTCATTTAATCTAGTTAATGATTTATCTCCTTGAACAAATCTTTCAAATATCATACCTTGTATACCTATAGGTATCCCTATACCATCATCTTTTACGATTATATGTACCCATTGTTCATCTTTATATAAATTAACGACTATATTACCATTTTCTTTTGTAAACTTTATAGCATTTGATAATAAATTAAGCATAGCTCGTTCTATCATAGATGAATCACATTTTATTATATGTTCTTCAATTTCAGTATCAAATACTATATTTATATTTTTATTTTCTGCATAATTTACTACAGAAAGTGTTATATCTTCAATAACTCTTACAATATCACAGTTTACAAATTTAGGTTTAGTAAATCCTACATCTATTTTTGTTATATCAACTATGTTGTCTATAAGCCTTAACATACGTTTACAATTTAGATTTAAACACTGTTTATGTTTTTCATATATTTCTCTAAAGTTAACTGACATATCACTACTTTTAAAGTCTAAAAGTTGAACTGTTGAGTAAAAAATATTTAATGGTGTTCTTAATTCATGTGATATATTGGCAAAAAACTCATTTTTAACTTCTTCATGCTTTTTTATTTTTTCATATTCTATTAAATACCTTTCTGTTCTTAGCTTTGAAGATATATCCTGGAATGTAATTGCATAGTTATTTTCTTCAGATCTAGTATAAATATTTTGAATACTACACTCTAAAGTCATATCTAATGATGGTATATATATATTGCCTTTCCATGCTTTATATTTTTTTACAGAATTGTTAATTTCAAAGATTAAATCTTTATCTACTTCCTTCATTCTTTTAGTTATAACAGATTCAACTTTTTTATCTTTTTCACATGGATTTTGGAATATAAAGTTTTTAACGGTTTTATTTGCAAATTTTATTTTTCCATTTTCATCGTATATAACTATACAGCTATACTTATTTTCATCTACTATCTGATAAAAAATATTAAGTTTATTCTCTAGCTCTTGATTTCTTTTTATACTTAATATAAGTTCTAAAAATAAACCACCTATAAGTATAATAAATCCCATATATGTTATTGAGATAGATGATAATTTTATAACACTCATTGGATTTATAGCTCCTACTATTGCATAACAAGCTTTCACTCCAAATAAAAATATACTAGAGCTTATGACAGAGTATATATATTCTCTTTGACTTATACTCTTTACTAAATATGTCGTCGATACCACTAAATATAATATTATTAAAAATATATTGTACCTTATAAAGTAACTTTCTTTATTTGTAAAAATCAAACCTTTATTTTCTAATATCCCTATAAAGAAAGCTATTGTAGCTACTATTAATATAGAGCTAATCTTATTAGACATTATTATGTTTTTAATCTTATTAAATGAAGAAATACTTATTACTAATATACTTATTCTAAGTAATGATGTACTTATCGTAATATATCCATCTATGTACTTAGCTGAATTTATTAAATTCATATTATCTAAGTTTCCAAGGGATATATCTATAAAAAATACAACATACATAAGAGATATAATAAAAAGTTCTTCTTTTTTTGTACTATTATAGCACATTATACAACTACCAATTGCAAGACCTGCTAAAACTAAATTAAATAACCTTATAAAAGATATTACATTCATATACTGTAACTCTTCTACTTTTAGTAGGCAAAATAATCTATTCATATATAAAATTCCTATTATTAAAGTTAAAGACATTATAATAAATGTAGATAAATTATTTTGTATTTTTGTAGCCTCTTTTTTTACTTCTTTTATATTGTACATTTATATACAACCTCTCCCCTATCTTTATTTTACACAATCTATTTTTATTAAAATTATATAAAATTTTATTTTATATATTAGTTTTAATAAAAATAGATTCCCCTAAATAAAATCTAAATATTTCGATTAAAGTATACATTTATTATACATTTTTTATTCTTTTTTTTCAAATTTTTCCATAATTTAGTAATATTTTTAAATTAATAAATCAATTTTGATATAATATATAAATTAATATATTTTCCTGTAAAATATTATTAAATATTATTCTATATTATCCAAATAATATTTAATATATTTAAGTCTATAATGAGGAGATTTTTATTATGGTAGATAAGTTAAAATTTTTAAAAGGAAAAGTTAAAGAATATATAAAATTTAATATTATAGGTATTAGTAACTTTATAGTATCTCAAATTTTTTATATTACTCTTTTTATGGTATTTAAATTTAATTATATTGTAGCTTACACAATAACTAGTATACTTAGTATTTGTGCTGCTTACTTTTTAAATTCTAAATTTACTTTTAAAAGTGAAAACTATTCAGCTAAAAAGTTTTCTTTATCAGTTTTAGTTTATATTTTTGAATATATTCTTAATATGGGAATTATAATTTTTTTAGTTAAAACCTTTAATATAAATGAAATAATAGCACCTTTAATAGCACCAGTATTTTCTACTCCTCCAGTATTTTTCTTAATGAGATTGGTTATAAAAAATAAAAATACATAATATAAAAACCTATGAATTTAGAATAGATTTCTAGATTCATAGGTTTTATATTTAAAATAGTGAATTGAATATTTTACTTAGTATTTGAGTATGCTCATTAAATATATTAAATCCTATTAATATAAGTATTACTCCACCTACTAATTCTGCATATCCGTTGAATATATCTCCAACTTTATTTCCTACAAATACGCCAACTACACATACTAAAAATGTTATGATACATATTATTGAAGCTGCTGGTATTATACTTACATTTAAAAATGCAAAACTTATCCCTACTGCTAAAGCATCTATACTAGTAGCTACTGCAAGCATTATTATCTCTTTGTTAGATAAATCATCTACATCAGTTGTAGCGCTAAACTCTAGTTCAGATGCATTTTCTTCTTTTCTATCATCAAAAAAGCCTTTTATCATATTAAATCCTATAAATCCAAGTAATATAAATGCTATCCAATGGTCTATAGATTTTATATAGCTTTCAAAGCTTATACCTAAAGCCCATCCAAGAAGTGGCATCGCCCCTTGAAATACTCCAAATGCTAAAGCCATCTTTAATGCTGTAGATTTTTTTAAATTTTTAATTGTCATACCTTTTGTAATAGACACTGCAAATGCATCCATAGATAATGCAAATGCTGTAAATATAAGTGCTATAAAATTCATACATTTCCTCCTAAAACTTATTTTATAAACGCAAAAAACGAGACTTATGCATGCTAAATAAACATGCATGAGTCTCGTTTTTTAATACTAGACCAGACTTAAAATCATTATGTTGATCTAGTAACACTTATCGTGCAAACTACTCCCTCAGCAAAACTAGAAAGTATTATATATTTAAATAGTATAATGCTAATTTAACATAATTACAATATCTAATTTTTTATTTTCTAAAGTTATTCTAGTCACTTTTTTAGATATTATACATAAAGTTTAACATAATAAAGTATTTATAAAAAATTTGGCTTCGCTTGAGCGACGTGTCGGCGAAACATTTTAAGCCTCGTGTGGTCGATATTTTTTATTTCGCCAACGATATATACTTGCTCACGCTACAGATACATCCATTGCCCAAAAATAAAAAGAGAGATTAAATCTCTCTTTTTTACTCTGCTAATTCAAGATATCCACTTGGATGGAAGTAGTATATTTTAGCATCATCTTTATTTACAAACATTCCTAAATCTGTATCTGCATCCATTAAAAACACATATCCTTCTAAACCTTTTTCTTTTAATGCTACAAAATCATTTTCTGTTCCTTGGTATATGTATTTAACATTAGGATTATACATTGATAACAATTCTTCAGCTTCTTCTTTATTTAATTTATTTATAACTTGTACTTCTACATTATTAGTTTTATTTATATTCTTTGTTGTATCTTGTGCAAAAACTAGGTCTCCTATATTACTAGTTGCTAATAGTCCTGCACATATTAATGATAATGTTATAATTGCTTTTTTCATATAAATCACGTCCTCTTAAGTATTATTTATGTAATTTATTTTTATTATTTCTTCTATGATTTAATATTATCACTAAATATTATTAAATAACAGTTACACACTTGTTACCTTAGATTACAAATTCGTAAACTTGGTTACAACGGTGTAACAATTTATTGTAGAAAAAGGACATAAAAAATACCTTGATAAAAATCAAGGTATTTTAATATTATAATTTTAATGATGCACCTTCCCAGTCTTTAAGGAAGTTTTCTATTCCTTTATCTGTTAAAGGATGTTTAGTCATTTGAGTTATAACTTTGTATGGAACTGTAGCTATATCTGCTCCCATTCTAGCAGCTTGTGCTACATGTATTGGGTTTCTAACACTTGCAACTATTATTTCTGTTTCTATAGCATTAACATTGAATATATCAACTATTTCTTCTATTAATGAAAGGCCATCTTGACCTATATCATCAAGTCTTCCTACAAATGGACTTACATAAGTAGCTCCTGCTCTAGCAGCTAATAATGCTTGAGTTGCTGAGAATATTAATGTTACATTTGTTTTTATTCCCTTTTGAGATAATATTTTAGTTGCTTTTAATCCTTCTAATGTCATAGGTAACTTTATAACTATGTTTTTATGTATTTTAGATAATTTATCTGCTTCTTCTACCATTCCTTTATGGTCTAAGCTTATTACTTCTGCACTTATAGGACCATCAACTATAGTACTTATTTCTTTTACTACTTCTATAAAGTCTCTTCCTTCTTTAGCTATAAGAGATGGGTTTGTAGTAACTCCACATATAACTCCTAATTCATTAGCTTCTTTTATTTCTTCTATGTTTGCTGTATCTATAAAAAATCTCATTAAAGGCCTCCATAAGTTTTATATTAACTATTTTTAAATTTCTCTACTTTCTATTATTAACTAATAGACTTTTAATATATCATAGTTAATTAACTTTTTCATGTTAGTTTATTATTTAACTGCCTAAAGAGACTTATCATCAACATTATCTATCCAATTTTCTATAGTTCCTATTACACTTTCAACACATCCATCTTCAAATGGAGATATTAAGTTACCTATTTTAACAATCTCTAAGAATGATTTAGTTCCTCCGACTTTGCATATATTTAAGTAATCATTCCATCCGTTTTCTTTATCTTCTCTTATTTTTTTCCAAAATTGAAGCGAACATATTTGAGCTAATGTATAGTCTATATAATAAAATGGATTTTTAAATATATGTCCTTGCTTAAACCACCATGTTCCTTTTTCTAAAAAATCACATCCTTCATAATTTTTATGAGGTAGGTATTTTTTTTCTAATTCTCTCCAAGTATTTTTTCGTTCTTCTTTTGTCATATTTGGATTTTCATATATATAGTGTTGGAATTCATCTACAACTATTCCATAAGGTATAAATTTAATAGCTGATCCCAAATGTATAAACTTATATTTTTCAGTGTCTTCTTTAAAGAATAAATCCATCCAAGGCCATGTTATAAATTCCATACTCATAGAGTGTATTTCACAACTTTCAAATGTTGGGAAATTTATTTCTGGCATATCAATCCAAGTTGACATATATAATTGAAATGCATGACCTGCTTCATGAGTTAATACATCTATGTCATCTGAAGTTTGATTAAAGTTTGAAAATATAAATGGTGACTTGTAGTTTGGTATATATGTACAATACCCTCCTGCTGCTTTTCCTTTTTTAGTTACTAAGTCCATAAGCTCATTTTCCATCATAAAATCAAAAAACTCTTTAGTTTCCTTTGACAGTTCTGAATACATTTTTTTACCACTTTCCATTATATATTCAGAGCTTCCCTTTGGAGTTGCATTTCCACTTAAAAATTCAAACCCTTCATCTACATATGTAAGTTTATCTAATCCTAATCTTTCTTCTTGTCTTTTATAAAGCTTACTAGCAACAGGTACTATATATTTTAAAACTTGAGATCTGAAATTTTTAACCATTTCAGCATTGTAATCAGTTCTCATCATTCTTATATATCCTAATTCAACGAAGCTATCAAAATTTAATTTCTTAGCAATTGTAGTTCTTATCTTTACTAATTGATCAAAAATATCATCAAATTGCTCTTCATTTTCTTTAAAGAAATTATAATATGCGTTTGATGCTTTTATTCTAACATCTCTATCTGTTGATGGCATGAATTTTCCCATACCAGATAGATTTCTTTCTTCTCCTTCAAAATCTATTTTTGCAGATGCTAATAATTTAGTGTATTTAGAACATAATTTATTTTCTTCCTGTAAATCCTTTATTATCTCTGATGAAAAAGATTTTAAAGAATAATCTGCTATATCTATAAATTGCTTTCCAAAGTCTTTTGCTATATTATCTTTGAATTTAGAATTTATAACTGACTTATAAAATAATGAATTTAATTCCTCATATAATGGAGAATACTCATCCCAATACTCTCTTTCTTTTTCGTAAAATTCATCTAAAGTATTTATGCTATGTCTTATAGATGATAATGTAGCCATAGTTTCTACATTATTTCTAAGTATATTAAGTTTTTTTATGTTTTCTTTTTGTTCTTCATATGTACAAGAATTATTTATCTTATCAATTATACTTATAAATTCTTTTTTAACTTCTTCATATATTGGTCTTTCATATTTATAATCTGAAAATTTCATAATATCACTCCTTCATATTAATTATATCCTAAGTTGTATGTTTTTTTATATATCAAATAAATAGTTTAATCAATAGATTATTAAGTCTATATTTCCGTAACTAAGTAATGTTAATTTATTATTTATAAAATTAATAAATATTGATATAATTATTTTA
>NZ_CATXCO010000113.1:0-7521 GCF_958366745.1 uncultured Romboutsia sp. | reverse complement strand
CATAAGATTTAATTTAGTTTTATCAAATATATTTTCCATTATTATTTTCTCAGTCATAATTAAATCTTCAAAATCAACAATAAATCCAGTGTCATTATGCTTTACTATATCTACAAATCCACCTGCATTATTAAATCCAACTACAGGTAATCCATAATACATACTTTCTAATACTACAGAAGGGAATGGATCTTCTCTTGAAGTTAAAAGATATAAATCAGAACTTAAATAATATTTTTCTAAATCATTAGTAAAATTTTCAAATATTAAATTTTTATTTCTAAGACTTTCACTGCTACAAACTTTAGATACATAATTAGTATCTATAGGACCTATCCAAATAAAATATATATTTTTATTTTTTTTGCTAATTTTATTAGCTATATCTATGAATAAATCTATTCCTTTTCTTTTATCTCCATACCCAACACCTAATACAATCTTTGAATTTTGACTTATATTTAACTTTTCTTTTAAATCTTTTGTACATATTTTTTTATCTTTATATTCTCTTTTATTATTGAATACACCTTGAGGTATAATTTTAGACTTATTTTCAATATTTTTATCTACTATATCTTTAAATTCATCTTTAACATATTTAGAAGGAAATATTATTGTATCTGAGTAAATTGATATATTACGTGCTTTTTCTTCAGCATTATATGCTTTTATTGTTCCACTCAATTCATGTATCAAAGTTATAACTTTATAATTTTCATTTTTTAGTAGTTTAACTAGATCACCAGAAATAACAGTGTTGCATATTGCTATATCAACTCCTGAGTTTCTTAATTTTTTAATTATACTGTGAGCCTTTTCTAAATTATTATCTACATTATAAAAATCACCGTATTTTTTAAACTCATCTTCAAACCAACCGCAATTTATAGCTATTATACTAATATCATACTTGAATTTTTCTTTTAAATACTTAATGATATTTAATGATAATAATTGAGCTCCACCATATTTAGTATCATGAGATACATAAAGTATTTTTTTATTTAATTTTCTAGTTTCTAAAATAGCTTCTTTCGTTGAATTTAAATAAGAATATCCATACTTTACATCTGGTTCAAGATATGCTCCTTCGCCCCATTCATTCCATGCATTTATAAATACAAATTGCTCATCTTTATTTTTTTTAGTTTTAGTGTAGATAATAATATCTTTAAGCCACTGTTTATATAATTCAGGAGAGGAATTATAAAATATTGTTGATTTATTACCTCTTCTAGGTGTGTTATCCCATGATGGTATTATTGTTTTAAATAAATTATATTTTTCTTTATCCTCTTTTAAGTATAATTTATTATTTACATAGTAACTATAGTCTACTATATTACCTTTAAAATTTGGATTTTTAAATGAAACTTGGCTAGAGATATAATTGTATTTATACATTCCATTTGGCGGAAATTCAACAGCAGCATCTAGTCCATACTTTGTTGGATTTTTACAAGCAAATCCTTGTGCTCCTATTAAATAAATTCCCTTATAGCCATGATCTTCCATCCATTTTCTCCATCTAACTATAGTATCTTCTGGATTTGGAAATAGTTCTATTCGATATACTATTAATACTGGTTTTTCATCTATTTTTATATATCTAGTATCGTTAAAATATTTACTTATATCTTCTATAAAATTAATATCATCTTCTGGTGAGTGCTTTTGTGCTATTAATACTTCATTATCTAAACCATCCCATCTTCTAGTCCAATTCTCATTTGCCCAACATAAGCAAAATGGAATATCTAAATCTTTATTTTCTATAAGCATATTTACAGGCTTTTCTAATAATCTCTTCCCTGCAAACCAATAGTGATGAAAACAAAAACCATATATTCCGTATTGTTTTGCCAATTCTATTTGTCTTTTCATTACTTCTTTATTTGTTAAGTTATAATATCCAAGTTCTCCTGGGATATGAGGCTGATAGTGACCTTTAAATTGTGGGATGACTTTTTTTACATTTGTCCATTCTGTAAATCCTTCTCCCCACCACTTATCATTTTCTGGTATTTGATGAAATTGAGGTAGATAAAATGCAATTAACTTGACATCATCTGATTTTAATCTAAATATAGTACTATTTTCACTAATAGATCTATTTCCAAGGTTACTTTCTTCATTTAGAATGGAATTTAATAATTTTAAACTTGGTTCATCATTTACTTTAATTTTATTAAAGCTTTCTGTATCTTTTGAATCCTTTCCTCTGTTTAATATTTTCATAACTCAATCCTCACCTTTTATTATTCATTTTTGTAAAGATATAGAATAAACAATATATTAACTTTTTTATATATTTTATAACTCAATACATACTATATTTTATTAAATAAAAACAAATCTATAAGAAAATATAAGTTTATT
The DNA here is from genome assembly GCF_958366745.1 of uncultured Romboutsia sp. Taxonomy (NCBI): domain Bacteria; kingdom Bacillati; phylum Bacillota; class Clostridia; order Peptostreptococcales; family Peptostreptococcaceae; genus Romboutsia; species uncultured Romboutsia sp. The sequence goes on along the minus strand of NZ_CATXCO010000113.1, from coordinate 5,139 downwards.
TATTTTTAATAGGATTATTTTCATTATTACTTCTTAATAAAAGTAAACTTTCTTTTTGCTCTATAAATTTCCTTATTCCAGATTCTATATCCGTATTACATGTATAATTTAATATTTTTTTAGCTTTGTTTATATCTAATACATTAGATTTAACATCTATAGCTCTAGAGGGTAAATATTCTACATTTGCGTGTTTTTCAGTAATTTTTTCTATTGTTTTTAATATATCATTAATAGAGTGTCCGACTCCACTCCCTATATTAAATATAGGACATACATCTTGTTTAAATTTATATGAAATAACAGATTCTATTGCTTTACAAACATCATCAATTTCAACATAGTCTCTTACTGTATTTCCATCTCCATATATAATTACTTCTTTATCCTTCATAATGCTATCTAAGAAAACTGAAATTATACCTATATTTTTTTGTGGATTTTGCCATACTCCATATGGATTAGATACTCTTAATATAATATTTTCCATATTATATATTTCATTGTACATTAATAATATTTTTTCAATAGTTAATTTAATTATCCCATAATTATTTATAGGATTAGTCTGCATATCCTCAGAGTACCTTTTTATATTTATATTTCCATTTCCATAAATAGTTCCACCAGATGATATAAATACTATCCTTTTTATACTATTATTTTTGCATAACTCACATAATTCAATTGCCTTTTTTATATCTTTTTCATATCCACTATATATATCACACATAGATGTTTGAGGTGACACACTGCTTATTAAATGTACTACACAATCTACATTGTTTACGTATTTTCCTAAATTATTATCCTCAAAAAAATTTCCTTCTACGATTTGACACTTTTCTAGAATATTAGTATCTAAAATTTTTTCAGATATATTTCTATCATAAATTATAATTTGATTATTTGTAGTTAGCAGTAATCTAGCCAAGTTTTGACCTATAAAACCTGCTCCACCTAACAAAATATATTTTCCCATCTAATAACCTCACTAAAAAATTTATAGTAATTTTTCTTAATTATATTTAATGTATTTTATGAAAATTAAATATTAATACTTTTAAGCTTTTTAATTTTATACATATAGTCCGAAGCTTTCTTTAAATTTTCAAAAGTCCCAGCATCAAACCAAGCTACATCTTTATCTAAAATTTCAACCTTTAACTTATTAGCTATTAAATACTCATTATTTATTGAAGTTATTTCTAATTCTCCTCTATCAGATGGTTTAATACTTTTAGCTATCTTTATAACATCATTATCATAAAAGTATAGTCCTGGAACTATATAATTAGATTTTGGTTTTTCTGGTTTTTCTTCTATTGATAAAACATTGAATTTATCATCAAATTCAACTACACCAAAAGATTTAGGATCATCTACTAAGTAGCCAAATATAGTAGCTCCTTCTGTAAGCTTAGAACATTTTTCTAATATTGAAAGTAAGTTTCCGCCATTAAATATATTATCACCTAATATCAAACATACACTATCACCGCCTATAAATGTTTCACCAATTATAAATGCCTCTGCTAAACCATTAGGTTCTTGTTGGATTTCATATTTAAGATTAACACCAAAGTCATTTCCATCTCCTAACAAATCTTGAAACATCAATATATCTCTTGGTGTAGATATTATAAGAATATCTTTTATCCCAGCTAATATTAAAGTAGATAATGGATAATATATCATGGGTTTATCATATACAGGTAATAGTTGCTTTGATATCACTTTAGTTAAAGGATAAAGTCTTGTTCCAGATCCACCCGCTAATATTATGCCTTTCATAAATTGTCACCTTCATTAAATTATATTTTTATGCTTACATCTATCTTCCTATTGAGTAATATTTAATATCTAATTTTGCTACTTCATTTAAGTTATAGCAATTTCTACCATCTAGTACTATAGGATTTTTCATTAAATTTTTATATTTATTTAAATCGTAATTAACAATTTCATCCCACTCAGTCATTATTAAACATAACTGAGAATCTTTTATAGCATCATCAATGGTATTTGTATAAATTATTTTCGGTTCGTTTTTAAATATTTTTTTACAATTATCTGTTCCTATAGGATCATATACTCTAACATTTGCTCCATTATCAATTAAGTATTTAATATTTGATATAGATGGTGCCTCTCTCATATCATCTGTTCCAGGTTTAAATGTAACTCCTAAGATGGCAACATTTAAACCATCGAAGCTTTTTACAATCTTATTAGCCTTTTCTATAAGTTTAAGTTTTTGGGATTCATTTACATCTATAGCTGCTTTTATAGTTCTTAATTCATAATCACAATTATTTGCTATGTTATAAAGAGCTTTTGTATCCTTTGGGAAACAAGAACCACCATATCCTATACCTGCATTAAAAAATTTATCTCCTATTCTAATATCAAATTTCATACCTTTTACTACATCATCTATATTAGCTCCAACTTTTTCACATAAATTTGCTATATCATTTATATATGATATTTTTAATGCTAAAAAGTTATTAGATGCATACTTTATCATTTCACTACTTTCTCGATTTACGCATACTATAGGAATATTAAACGGTTTGTATATTTTTCTTAATATTTCTTCTGCATATTTACTTTTTACTCCAATAATTATCCTTGAAGCATTTAAAGTATCTTCTACTGCTGTTCCTTGTGATAAAAATTCTGGATTTGATGCTACCTCTACAGATATATTATTGTTTAATTTTTCATTGATATATTTTTCTATACTATTACATGTACCTATAGGAACAGTAGATTTTACTACTACTAATGTATCTTTATTTATAGTACTAGCAATTTTATCACATGCATAAAATAAATATTCTAAGTTTGCAGAACCATCATCCCTTTCTGGAGTTCCTACTGCTAATATTATTACATCTGCATCTTTATATGCATATTTATAGTCTGTAGTAAAATCTAAATTTCCTTTTTTATAATTTTTGTTTATTAACTCTTCTAATCTATTTTCATATATTGGTGATATTCCTTTTTTTAAATTATTAATTTTAATATCATCTATATCAACGCAAATAATATTTCCTGCATCTATTTCAGCCAAACATGTACCTGTTACTAATCCTACATATCCAGTACCAACTATAGCAATTTTCATTAAAATCCCTCCATGTAAGTATAAAATTGTCTGTTAATGAGATTTTAACCCATTTTTTCTTAAATTTTTCTTTATTTTTCCTAAGTATTTTCTTATAATCTAAGTCGTTATTCTTAAAAGAAATATTCCCAAAATGATGTATAAAAGTATCCTTACTAAGTACAAGTTTATACTTAGCTTCTAATATTCTCATACAATAATCATCATCTTCAAAATTTCCTGGAAAAAATTGCTCATCTAATAATCCAACTTTATTTATAACTTCTCTTTTTATTAATAAGCAAAAACCAATAAGTTTATCTCTTGATTCATATTTTCTTGAGTCTTGTATATTAAACTCACTTGCAAAATCTAACATAGATGTTATATCACTATAACCAACTTCTATTCTTTGTTTATTCGAAACATGATTTGATAAGCAACTAACAGCACCAATTTCATAATTTGACCATAAACAGCTATCTAAGTTATACAACCAGTTCGGAGTAGCTATCACATCATTATTAAGAAGTAATATATTTTCTCCTTTAGATAGCTCTATACCTTGATTCCACCCTTTTGCTACTCCATAGTTTTCATTATTTAATATTAACTTAATATCATCTTGTTCTTTTAACCATGATACAGTTCCATCTGTCGAATTATTGTCAACTACGATTAATTCATATCTATTTTTGTATGTGAATTTTCTTATGCTTTCAATACATAGCTTAGTGTATTTTAGTTGGTTATAGGTGAGTATTATTATACTAGTTAAATGTATATTATTTTCTTTGCTTATATCGATTAAATATGGGTACTTCAAGAGTTTATTAATATCAATCATACAAAAAACCTCGCTATTGGATAGTTTTCTTTTTATTATATGATATAAAATTTTAATTTGACACTTATTCTATTTCACAACATTTCAAAATATATCACTTTTTATCTGACTTAAGCATACTATATTATAAACTTACTTAGTAAAATTCTACAGAAAGTTAATTTATTTTACTTAAAAATTCTATTAAATTAGATTTATTTTAACATCTCGCATATTGTATTTAGTAAAAATATATACTCATCCTTATATGTTGTTGATATAGAAACAAACTTCTAATAAATATTGCTATAAATTATACTTTCTCAAATACGGTTAATATAGATTTATATAATAATAATTAAATTCAAATTAAGCACATTTATAAATAAGTTAATACTTTTATTTTAGAAAGGATTAGATATGTATAAAAACGGATTTTCTATTATAACTGTAACTAATCGAGACTATTGTATAGAAAACATGATTAATAACTTTTTAAGACAAGAATTTAACGATAAAGAACTAATTATAGTAATTAACAATGATAAAATTAATATAGAGTATATATATAAATATATAAATAAAGAATTAAATATATTTGTTTATAAATTACCTGAAAAGACTGCTTTAGGAACATGCTTAAACTTTGGTGTTAATAAATCAAATTATAATATTATAGCAAAATTTGATGATGACGATTATTATGGTCCTTATTATTTAGATGAAGCTAATAAAGCTTTTTTAAGAGAAGGATGCTATGTTTTAGGTAAGCAAAAGACTTACTACTACTTAGAACAATATAAAAAACTTATTTTAAAAAGGGTTGCAACAGAGAATGCATATTCTCAAAATTTAATGGGATCTACTATATGTTTTAAAAGAAAAGTTTTTGATAATATAAAATTTAAAGATATTTCTATTAGAGAAGATTATAATTTTAATAGCGAATGTTTAAAATATGGCTATATGCTTTATTCAACTTCATCTTATAATCACTTAGTATTTAAGCATGCAGATATAAATAAACATACATTTAAATCCAATATAAATACGTTAATAAATAAATGTATTGAAATTAAATCTAATATTGAATTTGAAGATTGTTTTGACATAATAAATAAAAAAGCTATCTAAATATAGATAGCTTCAGATTGTAGACAAAATAACCATTTTTACTTATATTAAATGGCTATTTTCT
>NZ_CATXCO010000112.1:0-7524 GCF_958366745.1 uncultured Romboutsia sp. | reverse complement strand
TGGAAAACAAAATGGATTTAATGGAAAACAAAATGGATTTAATGGAAAACAAAATTGGTTCAATAGAAACTAGGATAGATTCAATTGAAAGTCAAATAAATGAGAATACTCAAATACTAAAGGCTTTAGAACATAAAGTAGATGTAATAAAAGCAGAACAAGAAAACATAAAACATGATATAGCACATATAAAAGGTGATGTTGAAGCAGTAAAAAAAGATATAACAAATGTGGAAGTAATAACAGCAAGCAACTGGGCAGATATAGCAAAATTAAAAGCGGTTAAGTAAATTAAAGCCCTGACAATTTGTCAGGGCGAATTACTTTAAAGGAGACTACTTTCTCTCCCAAGCTATAAGGACAAAGTCTTTGCCAGTTTCGGCTTTTAATGTACGTTCAGCTTTTTCTATTGCTTCCCTTTCACTTTCCTTTACTTTGGCTATTTCAAATGATGTATTTTCCATTGATGATATACCTCCTATAAAGTAAATTCACTATATTTTGTGTTTATATAGTTATTTTTATACACTAATAAGTATTTATAAATTATATAAATAAAAACATTCTTAAAAATTCATAATAATCATTAGTAACAAATTTTATAGTTTGAGAATCTAACTTTTCAACACCTGGATAAAAAGATGCTCTATAAGCTTTAAAATGATTTCTAAACTTTATTTCAATTTCAAATTTTTCCGGTAATTTTATCATATGTCTAGATAAATCACCAGATAAAGCCTCTTTAACACCTTCATTTATTCTTTTTACAGCTAAATTTGGATGAATTGATACAGAACCATTGCCAATGCCCTTTGAAACGGCAACTGTAACTAAATTAGGGAAAATTTTCTTTGCATTTTCACAAAGCATTTCATCACCACTTAAAAATGCTACAGGTATGCCATAATATATAGAAGTATAAGCATTCATAATAAATTCAGAAAGTATCATACCATTTAATTTTATATAATCATATTCAACACTATTCATAGTATGTGCTAGTGGATTGCCATCTTCCGAAGCAGCACTATGATACCCTATAAACATTGAAGCATCAAAACCTTCATCAATACCAGCCATCATCATGTGTGGATTTCTAGCCCACCCACGAAGTATTCTTGTATTTTCAGGTAACATTGATGGATTTATACTTCTTGCACTTCCATGTGCATCCTTTACAAATATATCATCACAACCTAAATCATTTGCACCTAAACAAGCTGCATTAACTTCCTTAGTCATTTGTTCCTTATGATATGTAGCTTGAGGGTCATGCAAATTAGTTTCCTCCCAATCAACAATTCCACAAGTACCTTCAATATCTGCACTAATATAAACTTTCATAAATCTACCCCCTAAATAAATTTTAAGTGTTTTTTATTGATATTTTTCGATATTTATAACCCTTGAAAGAAGAAAATATATAAGCTAAACCTACATTTTAAGCAACGGATATATCCAAAGTGTTTCGCCAACACGTTGCTCAAAGCGGTAGCAAGGATATATCGTTGGCGCTATGAGCAAAGCGAATTTTAAGCAACGGATGTATCTGAAGTGTTTTGCCAATATATTGCTCGCAAGTATATTTCGTTATAATCCATGAGCGAAGAGTAAAATACATAAGCTGAACCGACATTTTAAGCAACGGATGTATCCGAAGCGGTAGCAAGGATATATCGTTGGCGCTATGAGCGAAGCGAATTTTAGCTTGGAGGAGGACTTATATATTCTCACCGAGCGGACTATATCTTAAGAATTACTATAGCTTTGCAAAAGACAATGTATTCAACACATGAAGCATAACCCCTATCTCTAAGCAATCCTCATCTATATCAAAATCAGCAGTATGCAAAGGCGATAAAATATTTTTCTCTTCATTTCTACACCCTAAATGATAAAAAGCTCCTTTTGAATGTTCTAAGAAAAATGAAAAATCTTCTGCTCCTAAAGAAGGATGCTTTCTAAATACTACATTATCCTTTCCTAACAAGTTTATCGCATTTTCTTTTACTATATCTACAACAAAGTTATCATTAACAAGTGGTGCATAGCCTTCCTCAATATCAACACTACCTTTTGCACCAAGGCCTTTACAAGTAAAGTCTACTATTTCTTTTATTCTTTCTTTAGTATATCTTCTAGTATCAGGGTTTAAAGTTCTTAAAGTACCGCCAAGTGTAACTTTTGGGCATATCACATTTTCTTTTATACCACCATTTATAACTCCAAGAGATAATACTACAGAATCTACAGGATCTATATTTCTACTAACTATACTTTGAAGAGCGCATATAACATGACCTGCTGCTACTATTGCATCAACTCCTTGATGAGGATAAGCACCATGACCTTGTTTACCTTCAATAGTTATACTAACTGTATCAGTTGAAGCATTCATAGAACCATATTGAAGCTCAACCATACCTGTATTTATATGTGGCATTACATGAAGTCCTATAGTGTAGTCAACCTTAGGATTTTCCATGCAACCATCTTTTATTAGAAGTTTTGCACCTCCAACTGTTTCCTCTGCTGGTTGGAATAAAAACTTAACATTTACATCTAGTTCATCTCTCATATCATATAAAACTTTACAGCTTCCAAGAAGTATTGCAGTATGAGCATCATGACCACAAGCATGCATTTTACCACTATGTATAGATTTATAACTTTTATTATTAGTTTCTACAATAGGTAAGGCATCTATATCAGCCCGAATAGCAACTGTATTTTTAGCATTTTTATTAATGTAAGCCATAACCCCTGTATGATTAGGGTAAGTAGTATAATCTATACCTATTTCTTCTAAGTATTTTATAATTTTTTCTTTAGTTAAAAATTCTTCAAGATCAATTTCTGGAGTTTTATGTAAATCACGTCTTACATCTATTAACCATGACTTTAAATTCTTAATTTTACTTGTTAAACTGTTCACTTAATCACCCCTATTTAATGATAAGTTAATTATATCAATATTGTATTTATAAAAATGGAATAAATTGTATATGGCATTTTTTGCAATATGATAAGCATCATTTTCAAAAAAAATATCTAAAAATGATATATAATAAAAAGGTCAAAGGGAATGAATGGGAATTTAGATTGATAAAAATTAAGTAATATTAGGGGGATATAATATGAGATTATTAAGACCTACATACGTTGAAGTAGATTTGGATATTATAAAACACAACATAAATGAAATAAAAAAAGTTATAGATAAAAATACTAAGTTAGGAGCAGTTGTAAAAGCAAATGCTTACGGTCATGGAGCAATTGAAGTTGCAAAAGTTTTAGAAGAAGAAAATGTTGACTATATATGCGTTGCAGGTCTTAATGAAGCTATCGAACTTAGAAATAATAATATAAAATTACCCATATTAGTAATGGGATACACTCCAGATGATTGTCTTGATATAGCAATTCAACACAATATAACATTGACGATATTTTCAAAAGAACAAGCTGAAATTTTATCAAATAAATCTAAAAAAACAACCCAAAAAGCTAACATACATATAAAAATAGATACAGGATTTAATAGATTAGGATTTAAGATAGACGAAAGTTTACCATCTACAATCAATTATATATACAATTTACCAAATATAAATGTAGAAGGAATATTTTCGCATCTAGCACTTAAAGATGAGAAAAGTGATTATGATCAATTTAATAAATTTATTAATCTATTAGATAAAGTAAAACGTATTAATATACCTATAAAGCATATATGCGATAGTATAGGCATGGTTGCTTATAAAGATTTTCATATGGATATGGTTAGGGTTGGAGCAAGTTTATATGGATACAATAGTAGAAAATCAGAAATGGATTTAAAACATGCTATGACTTTTAAATCTAAGTTTGCACAAATAAAAACTATTAAAAAGGGCGAAGGAATAAGTTATGACTACTCATATATAGCAGATAAAGATATGAAAGTAGGAACAGTCCTATGTGGATACTCAGATGGTATACCAAGAATACTATCAAATAAAGGGTATGTCTATGTAAATGGAAAAAAAGCAAACATACTAGGTAAAATCTGCATGGATCAATGTATAGTTGATTTAACAGATATCAAAGACGTTAGTATGGATAGTGAAGTTATTTTTTATGGAAATGGCGGACCTAATTTACTTGATGTAGCTAATTTAGCAGATACAAATAGAAATGAGCTATTAAGTATAGTATCAAGAAGAGTTGACAGAGTATATATAAAAGATAAAAAAATATATAAAATATTAGATTATTTAAGCTAGTAGAATATCTAAAAAGGGGGGAGATATAATGATCAACATTATATGGATGGTATTACTAGTTGGGGGAATAACTATAGGTGTTTTAACTGGTAATACACAAGCAGTTACAGATGCGTTAATGAGTAACGCAGAAACAGGAGTAGAATTAGCAATGGGGCTAATAGGTATGATGGCTTTATGGTTAGGGCTTATGAAAATAGCTGAAGAAGCTGGTTTAGTTAAATTAATAGGAAATGCACTAAAGCCTATAATGAAGTTTTTATTCCCAGAGGTTCCAAAAGACCACCCTGCTATGGGATCTATGGTTATGAATATAGCAGCAAACATATTAGGACTTGGTAATGCAGCAACACCACTAGGTATAAAAGCTATGCAAGAACTTCAAGAATTAAATGAAGAAAAAGATACAGCATCAAATGCAATGTGTATGTTTTTAGCAATAAATACTTCATCAGTAACATTAGTTGCATCAAGTGTTGTAGCATATAGATTAGCAGCAGGTTCTAAAAACCCTGCAGAAATAATTGGGCCAACATTAGTTGCTACAATAGCATCTACATTAGCTGCAGTAGTAGCTGTAAAAGTATTTGAAAAGTTTTCAAAAAATAAAAAAACAAAATTAGTAGCTAACAAAACATTAGCAGCTAGTAAGGAGGACTAATTATGTTTGAAAATATAGTAAATGCAATATCACTTTATGCAATACCCTTTATAATAGTATCAATAGTATTATTTGGAGCATTTAAAAAAGTTAATGTATATGAAACATTTACAGATGGAGCAAAAGATGGTTTTAAAACAGCAGTAACAATCATACCATTTTTAGTAGGTATGCTAGTTGCAATAGGTGTTTTTAGAGCATCTGGAGCACTTGATTTAATAACAAATGCACTATCACCAATAACTAGTAAAATAGGAATGCCAGGAGAAGTTTTACCAATGGCACTTATAAGACCTTTATCAGGTGGAGGAGCATCTGGGGTTATGAATGATTTATTTACAACTTACGGACCAGACTCACTAATAGGTAGAATGGCATCTGTAATGAATGGATCAACAGAAACTACTTTCTATGTACTAGCAGTTTACTTTGGAGCAGTAGGGATTAAAAAGACTCGTCATGCACTTCCTGCAGGACTTATAGCAGATGTTGTAGGTATAATAACTGCTGTTGTTGTAACAAACATAATGTTTTAATTAAAGGGGAGATAATATGATATATCCAAAAGGAATAAAAAAGGGAGATACTATAGGTATAGTAGCACCATCTGGACCGTTTAGAGCTACAACTTTAGGTGAAATAGAAAATGCATTAAATGACTTAGGATATAATGTTAAGTTCGGAGAAAGTTGTTATGGTTCTTATAAAGGATATTTATCAAGTGAAGATGATATAAGAGCAAAAGATATTGAAGATATGTTTTTAGATAAAACTGTAGATGGAATATTTTGTTTAAGGGGTGGATATGGAACACCTAGAATATTAGACTTAATAGACTATAATATTATAAAAAATAATCCTAAATTCTTTGTTGGATTTTCAGATATAACAGGACTACATATAGCTTTTAATAAATACGCTGATTTAGTAACATTTCATGGGGTAATGGCAGGAACATCTCCTAAATGGGATGAATTTACTTATAACTCTTTAATAAATGCTTTAAATAACAATGTTACTAAGTTTGAAAATCCAAATGATGAACCTATATATACAGTTGTAAAAGGTCAGTGTGAAGGTGAATTAATAGGTGGAAATTTAGCATTAATAGCAGCAGGTATTGGAACTAAATATGAAATAGATACAAAGGATAAAATACTATTTATAGAAGATGTTGGAGAGGCTATATACAGATTAGATAGAATGTTAACTCAGCTATCACTAGCAGGTAAGTTTGATGATTGTGCTGGGATTGTATTTGGTGATTTCTGTGATTGTAACAAGGAAAATGATGATGATTTTGAAATTTTAGAACTTATACAAGATAGAGTATCTAAGTACAATAAGCCTTGTATATTTAACTTAAAATCAGGTCACTGTACTCCAATGATAACACTTCCTTTTGGATGTAAGTATAAGTTAAATGCTACAGAAAAAACTTTAGAATTAATAAAATAAATTATAAAAATGAATCTAATTTTAGGTTCATTTTTTATTGTAATTATATCGCTATAATTTTCCATAGAATTGTAAATGATTTATTGACTATAATAGAAATAATAAAATAATCTAAAAAGCCAATATAAGGGAGAGCAAAATGAAGAAAGGATTATTAAATTATGCAACTATTATAAGCATAACAATATTAATCATTTTAAATGGTACAACCTCAATATATGCATATAATATTTTAGAAAATAATGACAAAACTTTAGATATATTAGTTATAAATTCATATGATTCTAAGAATGAATGGGAAAACCATGTATTAACTGGATTTGAAGAAAAATTAAAACAAATAAAGCCACAAGACTTAGATTTAAATATAGATTTAGAATATCTAGATATAAGAAAAAGAAATGATAAAGATTATTTAAATTCTTTTAAAGAATTATTAAATAAAAAGTACCAATATAAAGATATAGATGTAATATTTGCTGTAGATGACGAAGCCTTTGAGTTTGTAAAATCAGAGGTTCTAAATCCAGATAGTATAATGTATCATAAACAGATATTATTTACTGGAATAAATGGTAATGTTGAACTTACAGATGAACATAAAAAATATATAACAGGTATATTACAATCTAATACAGATGAACTATTTAATTTGATATTATATCTTCACCCTAATATAGATACTATAAATGTTATAATTGATGAATTTACTTATTCAAATATGGTGAAAGAAAGAATAGAGTCATCAAAATATTTATTTTTTAGGTCAGTAAAAATTAATTTTATACAATCTAATTATATTGAAGATATACAAAATAAATTAAAAAAAATTGATGACAAAAATCAAGCTATTATTCTTACAGGAACATTTATGTATAAAAATGATAACTCACATGTAATGTTAAAAGATGTTGTTAACGATATAAAAGATATAACTAAAAATCCTATATATACAAACAATTATGCATATGTTTTTAATGGTGTAATAGGTGGAGTTGTAGCAGTAGGAGAATATCAAGGTAGTTATGTAGCTAAAGAAATAATTAATATATTAGAAGGTAATAAAGAAGAATATGGTATATTACCAAAGCCTAGTGGAGTATTTATGTTTGATTATAAACAAATATATAAATATAATAT
>NZ_CATXCO010000111.1:0-7574 GCF_958366745.1 uncultured Romboutsia sp. | reverse complement strand
AACATATTTGAATAGATGCAGCAGCGCTAGTACCTATCCTTGCGTATATTGCAGTATAAGTTATATTACCCAATGCCCAGCAAGCTTCATTTGCAAGTATAGGTAAAGTAACTTTGTTAAGCGTTATAGACAGTGATTTAGGTAATTCTAACATATCTTTAAATCTTAATTTTAATACATCAACTTTAGTGTAAATGACACCAACAACTATTAAGAACTCAACTATTCTAGCTATTAAAGTAGCAAGAGCAGCTCCTTTTATACCCATCTTAGGGGCACCTAGTAAACCAAATATTAATATTGCATTTAAAACTCCATTAACTATAAGTCCGATAAAACTTCCCAACATAGGAAGACGAGTATTGCCTATACTTCTAAGGCCAGAGGCAAAAGTAAATGTAATAGTAGTAAATAAATAACTTATTACAACTATTTTTAAATAATCAACACCGATTTTAATAACAGTAGGATCATTATTAAATATAGCCATTATCTTATTTGGCATTATAAGTCCTAAAATCATAAATACAATAGTTAAAACTAAACTATAAAATAGTGATCTAGATAAAGTCCTTTTTATATTAATAGTATCTTTTTTACCCCATAGCTGAGCTATTAAAACTCCAGAACCTATTGCTATAGCATTAGTAAGAAGAGAAAATAAGAAATAATATTGGTTTGCTATGCCTACTGATGCAAGTTCTAATTCTCCAATTTTTCCTATCATCATAGTGTCTAACATATTAAGTGATGATGTTATTAAGCTTTGCATTGCGATTGGTAATGTTATTACGAACAAACGAATGTAAAACTCTTTGTCTTTTTTGTAGTTTGACAATGTGTTAGTTATCATTTAGTACCTCCTTAGGAAAATATTTATATTATAATAAAAACACCCACTTGAAGGTTTTTTAAGTGGGTGTTCAACACTTGTATAAGATAAACTTACACAGAAATATTTAGTTTAAATTATAATTTGTAGAAATTATTTCTAATAAAACATTTAAAATTATATTATTAAAAATTAAATATGTCAACTAATATATAGATAAATTATGTGAAATTTTAAAATAAAAATTAAGTTTACACTATAATGATAAAGTAATGCCAACAATCAAAAATATACAATCTTTACAGGTAAGTTTATAGATAATTTTGCCAAAACATTATATACTATAATTAATGGGGAATTTGGTAATAAGAAAAATAGATAAGATAAAAAGGTGATTTTTATAATAAAGGAGTCATCTTTTTTTAGTTGAAAAACTTAATATTTAGTTAAATGGGGGATAAGAAGATGTTTTTAGAAAGTAAAAAGATGTTTTATGAAAATAATGAGGTAGATCCAATAGAAATTTATAAATATTTACCTAAGTTAGATTGTAAAAAGTGTAGATATCAAAGCTGCTTGTCTTTTGCTATAATGTTAGCAAAAGGTGAGGCTAATATAAATAGATGTGCACATCTTAAAGGAAATGAATATAATTTTAAAAAAGTTAAAAGTTATGTAAAAATGCATTAAGGGTATACTGGGTCTGTAAAAATTATTACGATAATGAACGTTGTATGTGGAATCTAAAAAAGCTGGCTTCTATACAATACAGAAATCAGCTTTTGATAATTTTTTAAATCTATCTTTTTTCTAGGTGCCATTGACAAAAGGTTCATTTTATTAATATACTTACTTTTTTATAGGTCAGAGTTTTTGCTTACAGTAGTTTTAAATGTATAATGGCAACGAGGACAAGTTAATTCAACATCCATAGAATTATAGCAACCAGTTGTACCATATCCAGTATATGTATTACTAATTTTAATTTCTCCAACTGAAGAATCATTTATAATATTTTCATCAGTTGGAATGTTATTAATAGAAATAAATTCACCGCAATGGGAACAAGTTAAGTCATATTTATTACTTCTTTCCATAGATATCACTCCTTTTATATTATATAATACTTCCTAAGAAATATAATTCTTTAGAAGTTATATAAATCCTTTTTATATAATGTTTTCATACTTTATTATATGAAAATATATAAGATACATACATAACTTAATATAATCTGTTATGATAGTTATTTTATTAAACATATTGAAATTATTATATAAAGTATTTTAATTATAAAAATATAGATTGTTAGAATATAGTATTTTCAGTAAATATATTTAACTAGCACAACGAGTTAATATAGTAATGTTTAATTAATAAAAATATTAATTATACTAGAAGCACCAATAACAATTCCAGATCCAGTTGTAGAGAATAGAAACAAAGTAGTTTATCAAAGATTATATATCACAATAAAACCGAATGGGTTACATTTACCTCCTATGTTAATTCCTGTATATGTGTATACGACAGAGCCATCAACAGACGGACCTAGTCTTGAATGGATAAAGATGCTAGGGTATGTAGGAGCTGGTATATGTATGATAGGGCTTGCAGCAACAGTAGGACAAGCTGCAATAGCAATCTTAGGAGCATCAGGATTTATTGGTGTACCATTATTAGGTTTTATGCGTGAAGGTGATAACACAAGGGAATAGAATAATAAGATAATAAAAAACTTCTAGAGTATAACTTTTTAACTACTAGAAGTTTTTTATTATCTTTATTTTTTTGCCTTACTAGTAACCTTACTAATAAATTCACTCTTATCTATAGATGATGAGAATATAGTAATTGGAATTATTGCCACAACACTTTTCTTTCTATGTATTACAAAAAGTTTACTATCACGTTCTATAACATAACCAATATCATCAAGTTTTACTTCTACCTTTTGATCTTTAATAGAAAGTAATAATTTTTCTTCAGTCAAAACAAGTTCTCTCTCAAATGAAATCATCTTATTTATTTTACCACTTGAATGAATTTTTTTAGATTGAGCCTTATCCATTCTCTCAGGTAAACGAAAACAATAATACCATGTAACAACTAGAATTGTAAGTACAATACATAAGAGTTGAGCAAAAGTACCTCCGCTTGACTTAATATCAAAAAATAATACTACTCCAACCATAGAAAATATAAACCAAGGCAAGAAAATTCCAAAAAATTTATATAACGTATTTATACTTCTGGTTATTTTATCTGCTTCCACGTAGTCCTCAATAGTGTTAACATATGAAAAATTCATCTATAGTCCCCCTTAAGTTGAATTAGTTTTATTTATATCATATACAAAACAGACAATTAGTACAACTAAATTCATATTTAAAGTTTACAAAATATAGAAAAAAGTTTTTTTATAAATAAGGAAATAGATAGGAGATGAAAATATGCATTTTAACAGAACTATACAGTTGAAAAGTCCGCATATGCATGGCGAAGATATAAAAGTATTTTAAAATGTATTATTTAAAAAGAGATTTGATTGTAATTAATATGAGGGCTTTAAAAAACTCAGAGTGATATTAGAGAATTAGATATGCTAAATAAGCTATATATTCCATGAATTAGGACTATATAGCTTATTTTAGTACTGAAAATTTATTAGAGGTTATTCTATAAAAAATATTAAAATATAGATTTACATTTTAATATTTGTATTCTTTATATAGATAGAAACAAAATAAACTTGATAAGAAATGAGGGATTTTATTATGACGGAAATTAAAGATCCAAAAACTGGATTGACACAGCATCAAGCTGAAGAGTTACACGAAAGATTTTTAAGTGAACCTGAGAAGTTCTTAGCAGAGAGAGAAGAACTATTAAAAGTAGCAGAAATAGAAGAAAATAAGGAAAAAACTCCAGAAGAATTAGAGTATGATGATAAATTTCACAAATGCTTAATAAAGAAGTTAAAAGAAGTAGGAAAAATAGCAGATGAAGAGGAGGTTATAGTTGGTCAGAATGGAGAAAAAGGAATACATTATGTCTTCGCAGAAATGACAGATGATGAATATGATGGAATACTTAAATTGGTCGTAGAAGAAATAGGTGAGTTTAAAGATGCTCAAACTTATAGTTCAACAACAACACCTGACTGGGATGCTCCTAATGGAACAACATATCATGGTTCTTTACCTCAATTATTTAAAGTAGATGGTAGTTACTCATCATTTGTATTACCAGTATATAAGAGTATATTTGATGATAAACCAGATACAGCAAAGCTTACAAATAGAGAGAGTTTTACAATAATAACAGGTCCTACAGGAACAACTACAAATGGTGGGAAAAAAGTTAATAGACACAAAATATCTTTATGTGCTCCAGGTGGAGGTATGATTGAAAGATTTTTAGATCAATATACTGATACTGCATCTGGTAAACTTACACCATGGACAAAGAAGAGAATAGGGGTAGTTCAATTTATAGGTACATGGAGATGTAGTTACAAGGTTTATTACTCTACAAATGGAGGACTTCCTATATATAATGGTTCTGCTAATCAAATAGGAGTGCGTGCTCCTCATGGTAAACGTGTATTAGCACAAAATGGTGCATCAGTAGGTGCTACTTATAGAAATTGGATAAGAATAGTTGGGTATGAAAGTTCTGCAAATGGAAATGTTTCAGGATTTATTCCACCTGCTGGTGACTGGAATGCAGCTAATGCATGGTTCGTCTCTACAGGTATAGAGTCTCAACCAACAACTGGATTTATTAGAGGTAACTGGTAATAAAATCAACAGGAAGGAGTAATCCTTCCTATTTTTGTTAGAATATTTATATAATAATGAACCTGTATATTTCTATTCCTTAGGTACGTTTAAATTTACTGCTTGACCATAAATATCATATATACTTATAACTTCACCTATTTCAGAAATATTATATGATAGATATTGATCTTTAGCGTTTTTGAAAAGTTTTGAGTTGTCTCCGATTGAATAAAGTTGATATCCCCAAGTTTCTAAGCAATATATTAATTTTTTTTCATTTTTACCTATAAAGCTAGATAGTATTATATTTTGCTCTTTCATTGTTTGATTCTTTGCATTCTCTAAAAAACTATCATAAGATTTTTTATACGCTATTGTTCCACCTAATGATACTATACCAACAACCGTTAAAAATATTATATAGTATTTTTTTTTATTTATTTTGTTTATAGACTTCATATTTTATTTTTCCTCCCCCAAAAAATTAAATAACTATTTTTATTATACCAAAATTTGTATAAATTCTAGAAGTGTAATATTTTTTATTTTAATTTATGTGTCAGGGTAATACTCAGTAATAATTATCATTTTGCTTTATACGATATATTTAATTGAAAGAATGTAATTTTTAATAATATCTGTAGACAATCTTTCTATGCTATAAAAAATAACCGATTTCATTGGTTTACATTTCCACTAAAAATAACTTTTTATAGTTAAGTAAAAAATAAGGAGATGATATTAATGGATTTAATGGTATTAAAAGTTCAAAATTGGCTTAATGAGACATATGGTAAATATGAGGCTTCTGGTAGATTTAATAGGGTTTTAGCCAATGGTAAAACAGGCTGGAAAACTATTTATGGTTTAAGAAGAGCTTTGCAGATTGAATTAGGTATAGAGAATACAAGTGATTCATTTGGACCCACAACATATAATTTATGCCCAAATATAAATCAAGGAGCGACAGGAAACCTTGTATATATAGTACAGGGAGGACTTTACTGTAAAGGATATAATCCAAATGGATTTGATGGTGTATATGGTAATGGAGCTTATTCGGCTGTAAAATCATTAAAAGCAGATATGGGATTTCCAAATGCATCAGGTAATATGAATAGAGATATTATGAAAGCTCTACTAGACATGAGTGCTTTCACTTTATTACCAGGTGGAACTTCAGAGATTAGAGAAATACAACAAAAATTAAATTATGATTACTATGATTACTATCAAATAAGTCCTTGTAATGGCCTGTACGATAGAGAAATGAATAAAATGTTAATTTATGGACTTCAAAAAGAAATGGGAATACCTAAAAGCAGTGCAACGGGTTCATGGGGTCCAACCACTATTTCTAAATGCCCAACTTTGAATTTAGGAGATAGTAATAATTTTGTTAAGTTAGTTAGATATGCAACTGTTTGTAATGGATATAGCGTAAATGTAAATACATCTATATATGATAAGGAGTTAGAATCTAAGCTTATTAAATTTTCACAAGATTTACTAATACCTAAAATAAATAATGTAATTGACTATCCAGTAATTAAATCATTGTTAAGTAGTAATGGAGATACATCAAGAAGTGCTAAAGGGTGTGATACAGCAACAAGGTTAGATCAAGATAAGATAAATACATTAAAAAATGAAGGATATGAAATAGTTGGTAGGTATTTAACTAATGTAGAAGGTGGAACACTTGATAAAAAAATGACTCTTGATGAAATTCAGTTAATAATAGATAATGGATTATCTATTTTCCCTATATTCCAAGAGTATGGAGCATCAAATTCAGCATTTAATTATGCAAAAGGAGTTGAGCAAGCAGAAAAGGCTATAAAGGCAGCTAAAGGTTTAAAAATACCTCATGGAACAACAATTTACTTTGCTGTAGATTATGATCCGCAGCAATCAGAGATAGAAAATTATGTTATAGATTATTTTAAAGGAATAACTGATATATTTACAAGGGAAGAATTTGTTTATGAAATAGGTGTTTATGGAAGTAGGAATGTATGTTTAAACTTAGATAGAAGTAGTATGGTATCTATTAAAAATAAATTTGTATCATCATCATCATATGGATTTAGTGGTAATCTAGGATATGTAATGCCTAAAGATTGGGCATTTGATCAATTTGCAGTTGACTTAGTTATTGGAAGTGGAGCTGGAAAACTAAGTATAGATAAGGTTGCTGTATCTGGCTTAGATAATGGTTTTAATAAGTTAATTGATATAGATATAGAAAAAGAAATGATTGAATTTGGTACAAATAAAGGTTTATTTAAAGGTTTAGGGCTTGAAATTGAGCAATTAAATCAAAGAACGGGAGCGGCATTATTATCATTTATACCTAAGATTACATTAGCTTGTGAATTATCTATGACATCTAAAGTTGTAGGTCCTGGAGTAGAAACTATAAATTTATCTATGGCTGGAACTGATATTACTAGCTCTATTTTAGGGAAATTTAATGCGGTAGGAGTTCAATTTGATAAAAGTCAAAATTTCGCGAGCTTAATGAATAGATTAATTTTGGTTCAAAATATAACTCCTAATTTAAGATATAAAGTTCAATTTTAACCATTAGGTGTAGAGGTAACATTTGAGGCATCATCATCTGTTGAAAATTCAGATGGAGTTGTAAGAACATTATATTATAGATTGATATTTAATATAGATAAGGTTGCTTGGGAAACTGCAATGATAGCAAATAAAATTCAAGTTCCTGTTGAGGCTGGACCAACAGATATATATGAAGTAGAGAAAGAATTTATAATTACTGATGCATTTGCAGCAGTAGCAGTAGTTGCAATGTCTGCTTTTATTATAAAAACAGGAGGACTAGCAGCTCCATTAGCAGCACCTTATTTTATGAAATTTATTTAGTAAAAATAGGATAATTTAAAAATGGTATATTCTAAAACAAGATAATTTCTGTGTAACATAGGAAT
>NZ_CATXCO010000110.1:0-7751 GCF_958366745.1 uncultured Romboutsia sp. | reverse complement strand
TACTTCTATTTCTGAATTACTTCCTTTTGCTCCATTTTCATCAAATTTAACTAAGTTTCCACTACTATTTTTAGTTTTTAAATCTAAAAAATCTAGTGCCTTACTAGAACTGCCATCTTCTCCAACTATTTTAAATTCAGTATTTGAACCTGTATCTTTAGTTTCTACAGTGAATTTACCTGTCATTTCACTATATGATGCTTTAATTTTACCATCGACACTATTATTTATTTTAGTTATTAAAGTATCTATAGTGTCATCAGCTTCTATAGTTATATCACTAGAGTAAATTGTATTTCCAGTATCATCTTTTCCTAATTCAAATTTAAACTGTTCTCCTTCTTTAGCTCCTAAACTTACTAATTTACTTTCTTTTTTTAAGCCTTCTATAGAAGATTGAGCTTTTGCTGTTTCTGCTAACTTTTTTACATTAAATTTGTAATCTACATTAGTAGCTCCTGCGTTCCCAGTTGCGCTTATTACACTGCTATTTGAACTTGTGATTGATAAAGTATTCCATGCACTATTGCTTAAAATAGAATCTTTAGATGTTAATGAAAAGTATTTATCATTAAAGTCAATTATATCTGACATTACTTCTCTATATATTTCTTGTTGCCACTTTACAGTTTGTTCTTTTTGTTGAGCTTTATCTATTTTTTCTTGATCTGCTGTAAGCATAGATTTTACCATTGCATCCGTATCCATACCTGTTGCAAGACCTGATAATCTTATACTACTTATACTTGACATAAAATCCCCCTACTACTTTCCTGATTTTATCTTTGCATCTACCTCATACCACATATCTCTTATTGCTTCTATAAGCGGAAGAGTATTATCTATTATAGTGATATCTTTTTTTATATTTGCTTTTGCAAGTTCATTTTTTATAAAATCATATATGTTATATAAATCTTCCATATACTTTGTGTTTTTATCCATAGTTATCATAAGTTCTAAAAATATATCTTGAACTCTAACTAACTCTTTATGCGCTCTTGCTATATCTTTGTTTAAAATAGCCATCCTAGCTATTTTTGTATATTTTACTGCACCATCTAATAACATAAGTAGTAATTGTTGACTTGATGCCATATTTACAGAATTTTGCTTATATATATTATACGGGTTAGATGTATACATACACATTCCTCCTATTTTAAAATATTTAATAGACACTCTGATGTTACAATTGCATTTGAATATTCATTTTTTACTTTTTCGTATACTTCTTTTCTAAGTATTACTTTTTCCTTAGGTGCTTTTATAGAGATTTTTACACTTGATGTATCTATTTTTTCTACTGTTATTTCTATATCATCACCTATTAGTAATGACTCACCTTTTTTTCTTGAAATTACTAGCATATTATCACACCCTATTCTAATGGTTCTTTTATTTTATATTTATCATCTTGAAGTATTAATTGTTTACCTCTATTATTTTTTATGTTTATTATTATAGGTGCTTTTAAATTTGCTGTACTGTCTTTTAATGATTTTCCTAGTGTTATTAAACATATTACTAATACATCTTTTTCATCTTTTATATCTAATTCTTTTATAAATTCATCATCTAAATCTATTTCATAGTCTTTTTTTATATCAAACGGAGATATAGAAATAAACCCTATGTTTGAATCTTCTTTTGATACTATATTATAAATTTTTTTATTTCCTTCTACTATATTCACGTTAAAATATCTATAGTTTTCAAATCCAGGTATACCTTTTTCAAATAGTATTTCCATATTAACCTCCTAATTATCTTATATAGTCTAATATTGTAGGTTGTATTAACTTAGCTCCAACTTGTATTGATGCTTGATAAATCATTTCTGCTGATTTTAGTTCTATGAATTTTTCTACAACATCAGTGTCTTGAGTTTTAGAAAGTACATCTTGTATATTTAATATATCTTCGTCATTTAATTCTTTTATTTTTTCTGCAGTACTTACTCTAACTCCAAGTGATGTTCTTTCGTTAACTACATGATCAAATAATGTATCAATTTTACCTTTTGTGTCATTAAGTAAAGTTTCTTTTGCCTTTGCAGCTGTTTGTTCATCACCATTTGCTATATCATTCATAAGTGTAGATAAATTATTTATTTCATCTAATAAATTTACAGTATTTCCATTTCCATCTTTTATATTAAGTATTTCTCCAACTGAAATATTATAGTCAATATTAATTCCACTAGATATATCAGCTTTTAAGTCATCTGTATTTGGTATTGTTTGTCCATTTTTATCTTTACTAAATTCTAATTTAACTGTTCCATCTGGATTTTCAATAACTGTAATTGGTGCATCATCTACACTACTTCCACCAAATAAGTATTTCCCACCATGAGTCGAGTTAAGCGTATCTGCTAATTGCTTTATTTTTTCGTTCATATCTTCATTTAAAGATTTCATTTCATTTTGTGAGTAAGTTCCATTACCAACTTTTAAAATAGTTTCTTTTATTTCACCAAGTAGATTTCCCACATTATCTAATGCTCCATCTGTAGTGTTCATCCAACCAACAGTTTCATCTATATTATAGTTATACTTTTCAGTATATTTTATTTCATTATTTATATTCATTATTTTTATAGCTTTATGTGGATCATCTGATACTGTGTTTATTACTTTTCCTGTACTGATTTGTTGATTTATTTTGCTCATGTTAGTTAAATTATTTTGAGTATCATATAAGTGACTTCTCACCATAGATGCATTTGTTATTCTCATATTATCCTCCTAATTATCTAACCAATCCATTTACTACAACATCTAATAAAGAGTCTATTGTAGATATTACTTTTGCACTTGCATTATATGAATGTTGGAATTGTATTAGATTTACCATTTCTTCATCAAGAGATACCCCTGATACATTAAGTCTTAAGTTATCTATTTCTTCTAATAGTTTACTTTGATTTTTTTCATTTCTTATTACTTCTTTTGTTTCGTTTCCTAGCTTTTGTACTATATTGTTGTAATAATTACCTATAGTTATATCTTCACCATCTATAGTAATTTTTTCGTCTTTTAATTTGTACATTTTTTCTGCTTTTTCTGCAGTTATAACTAAGTCCTTAGGATTATTTACTAATTTATCATTAGCTTTAATGATAGGGTCTCCATTATCATTGAACATGAATATTTGTTGATCAGTTGCATTAACAGTATTATCATTAAAATCTCTACCATTCATAACATTATTAACACCTTTAGTTAAGCCTTTTGCAAGTTCTTTTAAGTTAGATGTATATTCTGATATTTTATCAATCATATCTAATGACCCTTGAACTTCACCTGATACATTCCCAATATTTTTTAGTTCATCAAGTGTTACTTCTGTTTTATTTTCTAATTTGTCATTTATTAACTTTTGAACTTCAGTATTTTCTATATTTAGTTTGTGACTTAATTCATCAATTACACTATCTCTTTTATCCATAAGGTCATTAGGAGTTTTCCCACTTCCTTCGATAAGCTTTATATCTTTATTTAAGTCTCTAATTTGATTTATCATATCATTTATTTCTACTACATCATCATTTAGCTTTTTCTCAGCTTGAGATGATAATTTATCTAACTTTTCTTTTACGTCACTTATATTAGTAGCTAAATACTTAGCATTTTGTATTACTATATCTTTTGCTCCTGTATCATTAGGGCTTTTGCTAAGTTCTTGCCAGCTTGAGAAAAAGTCACTCATAGATCCTGATATTGCTGAATCTGATGGTTCATTAAATATTTTTTCTATATTTGTATAGTGTTGATATTTTATACTAATTTCTCCGTAGTTATGCGATTCACTTCTATATTGAAAATCATAAAATGTATTTCTTATTCTTATTACATCTGTAGCTTGTACTCCAGTTCCTATTTGCCCTGGACCCATACTACTGTTATAACCAGGATTACTGTATGCATTTTTTGCACTTTGCTCTACTCTTTGTCTAGAATACCCTGGTGTATTTATATTATTTATATTATGTGATGTCGTTTGTATAGATGCTTGGCTTACACTCATACCAGTTCCTGCTGAATGTAAACTGCCTATTAATCCTGCCATAAATTCCCTCCGAGTTCTTACTTACCTACTTTTCCATATGCATTATAAACACCTATATCTTTATTAGGTTTTATAAAGTTTATCATTTTTTTTGTGAAAAATAGTCTTTGTTTTATAAGAGTTTCATTTGATTGTTTTTGAATCTCTACCATTTTTATTGTGCTTACTATTTCTTCATATGCACTCTTTATATTTTCATCATCACAGTTTGAAACAGCATCTTTCATGCTAGTTTCACTTCCCATAATGTTTCTTCTTTGTATTTCAATTTTTGCTAATTCTTTAGATGTTTCATCTAATTTTGAAGCAATCTTGTCCATTTTTATTATATCTTTATTTATAATATAATCGTACTGTTCATCTAATAATGTAAGTAGATTTTTTAAAATGTTTTTTTCTTCATATATTATTACTTTAATTTCAGGATTCAATTAAATCTCCCCCTTAGTACGTTCTATAATCTTTTTAGCTAATTCATTTGAGTCAATTCTATAAGTATTATTTTCTATTTTGCTCTTTATTTCAGCTATTTTCTCTAATCTATCTTTATCTTCACTCGAGTTTACTTTATTTAAATACATACCTAAATCTGATATTTCAATAGTATCTTTATTGTTTGCTTTTACTGTTTGTTTTATTTCTTGCTTACTTCTTGTATATATATTTTCTATTCCTTTAAACTTTACTGAAGCTATATTCATAAAAGCCTCCTTTTTTCATTGAATCTTCTTAATTTTCATCATCTGTTTTTACATTAGATAATCTTATAGCTAGTTTATTATCTAATATCATACTTTCTCCACTTGCAATTAATTTTCCATTTACACTAATATCTAATGCTTCTTCTACTGGTTTATCTAATACTATTATATCGCCAACTTTATAATTAACGATTCTACCTATTTTTTCTCTAGTTGACCCCATTGATACAGATACATCCATTAATCCTTCCATAATATCATTTACCGCACTTAGCTGTTGTTTTTCAGTTTCCACTAACTGCTCAAATTTTACTTCATATATTTCATCTGTTTTTATTGAATTTTCCATGTTATCCTCCCTTACATATAGATATCTAATAGTAATCCATTTATTTCATCAATTTGAGATGCTATATTTATATTGTCTTTTTCTTCATAAATTAAATCTCTCGTCATATTCTCTAGTTTTTCATTTATAGTCTTTACTGTTGTAAAATAATTTCTATCCCAAAAACTTGTATTTTTATTTATATCATATATATAGTCAACTACAGATTTAAGATAGTCTTTTATTAACTTTTTATATTGTATAACATCGCCATAACACTTTGTTGCAACTAGTTTTTCTCCAGTTTTTTTAATTTCCGTCATTTGTAACTCTAATTCTTCTTTTGTTTTTGCCCTACGAGCTAAGTTAAAACTATCACTAAAATTAGCTTTTTCTTTACTACCTTTACTTTCTACACTTAAGTTTCTATTATGGGTTATGCTTCCTACTTTCATTTGACTCTCCTTTCTTTGTAGTTGTATGATATATATCTATCCCTTGTAATATTTCATAACTTTAGGCACGTAATTTTGAGTTTCCTTAGGCATTTTGTAAATATCATCTATAGATTTTACACCTCTTTTTGCCATTCTTGTTGGACCTCCATTGTATGCCATAAGAGCCATTTCTACATCTCCATTGTACTTATCTAAGTATTCTTTTATGTGTCTTGTTCCTCCATCTATATTTTGTTCAATATCAAATGGGTCAGTTACATCAAGATCTCTACAATTTTCTGGCATAAGTTGCATTAAGCCTTTTGCCCCTGCCTTAGATACACAATTAGGATTAAAGTTTGATTCAACTTTTATAATTGCTCTTATTAAGTTTTCATCTACTCCATATTTTTTAGATGATATGCTTATAGCTTTATCTATTCTTTCATTCACACTCTCGTCTTTATTTGAACTTTCAACTTTATTTGTATTTTGAGTACTATTTAAGGTTTCTAAACTATTTTCAATATTATCTAAAATATCACCTGATTGATAACTATTGTTATTTTTATTTACTTCTGATACAGCTTTAAGAAGACTTATTAAAACAATATCAAAAGCATTACTACTTGATGATGAATTACAACTACATCCACCTGTCAATGATGACATTGATGTTAAATTGCTTATACCATATATGCTGTTAGTCACTATTATCACCCCACGTAATTCTTATAATACTAATTTATACGGTAACATTACATTTTTCTTTAACTAGATTTATTATTATGATTAAAAAAAATAAGTAGATAGTTTATTTAGCTATCTACTTATTTCTTTATTTTATATTATTTTTTCTTATGTTTCTCTTATTAAACATTGATAATAATCCTAATGATCCTATTCCACTTAATGTATATGACCCTAATCCACCATCATAAGTTTTAGTATTTTCTTCTTTAATAGTATGTACTATTTAAAACAATCAGTCCTGATAAAAACAATGACGATAATTTTTTGTTCATATCTTTTCATCCTATTTTCATTCACGTATTATGCATTACAACTTTTATTATATTTCATTTCGTTCTGTTTTTATAGTATTTTGTGGTAAAATGCCGTTCTCCACTTGTGATACTTTTGCTTACAATAAATAAAGCCTCTTAAAGTACATATACTAATTTTGTATTTTAAGAGACTTTTCAAAATATATATTTAATTATGGTCGCCTTGCATTTATAAACTTTTTATCATAGTATCCTGTTAGTGTGGATTTTATAACTCCCTTTTTAGAGTTTGCTGCATGTATAAATTCATTATTTCCTATATACATTCCAACATGACTCACTTTACCTTTGTCCATAGTATCAAAAAATACTAAATCTCCTGGTTGCAAATTCTCTCTAGAGACAGCTTGTCCAACTTTACTTTGATCCTCTGATACTCTTGGTATATCTTTGCCTAATGCATTTTTATAAACATATCTAACAAGACCTGAACAATCAAAAGAATCTGGTCCATTAGCCCCCCATACATACGGTTTACCTACTTGTTCTTTTAATAATTTTATAGCTTTATCCATATTAGGATTGATACTTTCTGTATTGTTTTTTACAGATGTAGTAGTACTATCAGATATATTGCTATTTACATTTGAGTTTTGATTATTAATTTGTATAGTTTGATTGTTACTATCTAAATTATTATTTATATTTGAATTACTTTCATATATTCTATTTTGATTAATCAGTCCTGTTAAAGTTACTATCATACCTAAAGAAGAAACTCCACTGTTACTACATGAACAATCACTACTGCTACTACCTAACAATCCTATAGAGCTTTGAAGGAGTTTACTAAAAGATTCATTATTTGAAACAGATTTACTAGTATTTGAATTATTTATCTCATATAACATAGTATTTAATATAATTCTACTTATATCACTCATTTATATTTAGCTACTCTTTGTATACTTGAATATATCTACAATAAACTAAAATTCATATTATTTCTTTTAGATATTATAATGAGTAGCAACTCCTTTCTTTATTTTTATAGTATATTTGATAATATTATTATATTTATTATTATAACATACACAAGATTAAAATTTCTATCTAGTGAATTTTTAGATTTACTCGTTATACTAATTAAATATAATTCTTGAAAACACTAGAGTATAACAAGCTACTTTTTTATAGTTAAAAG
>NZ_CATXCO010000109.1:0-7883 GCF_958366745.1 uncultured Romboutsia sp. | reverse complement strand
ACTTCCCATAAACTTATTAAATCTACTTAGCCATACTTTAACAAGTATTGATATGAAAAGTAATATAAATGGTATTATTTCAAATGTTATAGGTACAGGATTTAATATTCTATCTATTGATGATTTTACAAATTGAATCCCTACAAGCATTACCATAAATGCAACTATAAGTGCCGATATATATTCAAGTCTACCGTGTCCAAAAGGATGTTCCTTATCAGGTGGTATACTTGCTAATTTAAATCCAACTATTGTTATAACTGACGATGCCATATCTGATAAGTTATTAAATGCATCTGCCATTATAGCTATACTTGATGTTAATAAACCTACTGATAATTTTACTCCAAATAATATAAAGTTTGCTATTATTCCAACGATTCCAGCTAGATAGCCATATTTATTTCTTACATCTTCATTTTCAATATTTTCATTATCTTTTATAAATGTTTTTACTAATAAATTTGAAAACATATTCTCTCCTCCCTACTTTATTATCTATTATTTCTTTATATGTAGTTATTTATATATGGATATTTTTTCTTCACTAATACTATCATATAATTACTTTTTTTGGAATATTCCTAGTATTTTTAATGTCAAAGTTATGCATAAATTCATATATTATAATAAGACATATCATGCTAAGGAGCTGATATTATGTATGAATTAGCTATTTCCCTTTTAAACCAATATGTAGAAGTATACACTTATTTAACTAAAGATAAGTTATATGGAGAAATTATATCTGCTACTCCTTATGAAATAATATTACTTCGAAGACATATAGATAAAGCCTCTAACAAAAACTACACTTTATATATACCCCTAAATTCTGTAATTTATATAAAAAAATTATAAAGTTTAATTGATTTAAATTAAATATCATCAAAATATTTCATTTTATAGTAAGTTAAAATAGTATTATATCTTATTTATGAGATAAGCTTTTTAATAAACCAATATAATTATTTGTATTCTTTACTTTAAGATTAAGTTTTCTTATTTGATATTGTATTTTTTATTTTGATATATTCTAATATATTATTGATATTATAATCAATTTTGATATCAAAAAAGTAGGTGTATCTCTATATTGATGTACTCCTACTGTTTTGTTCGCATTATATTAAAATTGTAACCAGCTATCCATTCTTTCTCTTACTTTTTGATAATCCTCATCTGTATTATATGGATAAATAAATTCCTTGTTCTCCATTATTATATAAAGTGTACTTTTATCATGTGTTATAAAAAAATAAATATTTTTATCTTCTAAAGATTCATTTTTATCTTTGTTCAATGAACACTCATAAATACCATTATCAGTAAAGTTACCATTTTCATCTGGAAACATATATAAATCATACGGATGTAATAAGTATTTTTCACCATCTATAGTAATACTTCCATTTAACTCTTCACTGAATTTAAGTCTTTGCCAAATCCAGTGAGCTTTATGTATTTTACCATCTAGTTTAATATCGACTGTTCTTACTTTTTTACCATTTTCAAAAACTTGTACATCTTTATACGTTTGCTTAAATGATTTAGGATATATAAATAAGATTACTCCTACTACAATTATTAATAATAATACTATTAACTTTTTATACTTATTCATTTTATACCGTTCTCCCCCATTGTACTTTTTAATCTAATCTTTATTAAAATAAATATGCAATATATTAATATTAAAAATTTGATTATATATTTATAAGCAACTAATTATTTTAATAATCTAATAACTCTCTTTGCTTATCAAAATCTTCAACATAAGTACATATACCAGTATGTAAATTCTTTTTTTCATCTATAAGTTTGTTATCAACCACAGTATTTATAGTGTTAGTATTTTTATCATTATAAAATACATTAAAAATCTTATCTTTCTCTTTTACATATTGAACCATAAACATCTCATCATCAGTTTCAAAAATGTATTCTACAATATTCAAACTGAGACTTGATTTTTCATCATATGGATATTCATTAACACTATACTCTACTCCTAAAAGATTCTTTATATCTTCTATATCCATATCATTAATAGAACATACATTATCTATAACTTTTATATATACATCATGCCATTTTCCTTCATTATTATCTAATTTTTCTAATAGCTTCTTATGGTCTTTTAAGTTATCTCGATTTGCAATATACATATATCTCATTTTTGTATCGTCTATTTCAGGAATTAAAATAGATAAATTAGTTTCTCCTTTTTCATCCTTTAAACTATATAATGGGTGTATTTGTTCTTCATTGTTAAAATTAGAATAAGTTATATTTAAACTTTCATTTCCATTTGTGAAGGTATATGGTTGTTGTATATAATCACTTCCGTCTATATTTTGACCTTCTATCTTAAATTCTTCATCTTTTTTATAGTTATATCCATTTAGTAGTTTTTTGATATATTTACTGCTTATTTCTTCTTTATTAACTATTTTCTCTGCAATTTGAAAATATGCATCTCTTAATGATTCTACTTTGTCTACTTTTTGTTGAGTACACCCCATTAAAAGTATACATCCTAAAGATAATAACCCTAAAATTGTCCTTTTCATAATCTTCCCCTTATTTTATTTGTATTTTGTGAAATAAGTAACTACTCCAAAATTATTATATCATCTATTCTCTTTAATAAGACAATTAATTTAAATAAAATATTTTAATAATTCTTATCTCCTTAACTTCTTTTTATTCTATTTTTTATGACAACTTTTGATTTCTAAAAGTTTCAACTATAAATATATAAGCTTTGTATTTTTATTTTTTTGCTATTTTTTTATTAATATCACCATATTTTATAAGGATTTCTTGTTGAATGATTTTAAAAGGTATTTTAGTTTACAGGTTAAATTTTATTATGTAAGGAGTGATATTGTGAATATAAAAAAACTTATTGTTATTTTAAATATATTATCAATATTCATACTTACAGGATACAAAAACAATAAAGATATAAATTACAATTCTGACATTAAAGTTAATGGTCCTTCATTAAAAATTTCATTAATTCAAACTGCCCATGAGATATATACTACAAATATAGAAAACTCAGATGAGAACTCTACTTATGAAGATTTATATAACAATACTTCAAGAGATGCAAAAAAACATTATAAATGGCTTAAGAAAACTTATGATTCTATGAATGATGATATGAAGTTTAAACTTAAAAATATATTTGATTCTAATTCCTCTTGGAGCTATATAAACTCTGTTATTAATTTAGATGATAAGGCTAATGTATCTGATATAGTGGATACTCTAGTTTCTAGTGAAAATTTAAGTTTATCTTCTGATTTGCAAAATGATATAGATGTTTTTTTTAATTATTTTTATAATGATTATTTCAAATCTTATTTTAATAAAGAAAAATCATCTTTAAATAAAAAGGCTTCTAAGTTAAATGAATTATTGTCTTCAAATGATGTAGATATAAAAAAATTCATTGAAAATGTATGTGGAGTAACTTTAAGTAACGATTACATTTGTACTTTTTACTACAGTTTAAACCCTATATCTTCTCAAAGTTTTGAGTTTGATAATAATATAGTATCTACTATTCAACCTAATACATCAGTTAAAGACCTTCTTAGAGTTCCTTTTCATAAATATTCACATTCTTTATTTGATTCTTTTACTGATACTCCTGAGTTTTTAGATATTTGTAATGAATTAGAATCTGATGATGAATTAGTTTCTGTATATAATGAATATGGTCGTGATGCTTATCATTTTAATGAGTGGTGTGAGGAAAATTTAATTGAAGGATTTTCTAAATATTTAGATTACAGGTATTCTCAGTATGAATATGATTTTAGTAATTTTGTTTATGATTTAGATTTTTATAATTATTTAAGAAAGATTAATTTTAATCCTGATAAAGTCAATTTAAAAGATGTTTGTATAGACTTTTATACTCTTTGTCTAGAGTCTTAATTAAAATTATCTTTATTAAAATGTTATAAATAAGTAATAAAAATACTCCCTTTATGGTAGACAGTTTTATTATTTTAAGTATCTACCAAAAGGGAGCATATCATTATCTTATTATCTAGCTATTTTTGTTGCTTTAATTAGTAATACATTAAATTTACAAACTTAAAATATAGTATGTTTATTCCTTATACTACATTATATCTCAAACATTCCATTTTGTAATTTCCCCCTAAATTACATTATCCATAAATAACCTATTATTATTTTAATTTTTATTATCAAGTTTCTCTATAAGATAGTTAATTTTTTGAATAATTATACTTGTACAAAATACAATTATTCCACTTAACAATACTAAACCCATATATGAAAACATATGGTATGATAGTGTATAACTATCACCACCGTATGTTATAAACATACCAAAAGGTTCAAGTATATATACTGTAGTTATATAAAAGATTATAGCTGTACTAACTCCATATATTAAAGATTTTTTCATTCTTTAATCCTTTCTTATTATCTTTTAAATCATAGTTATTGCAACTATACAAAAGCTAATTGCAACTATCCATATAATACATGATTCTTTTATTATTTGACATATACTTTTATTTAATTTATTATATTTTAATAAATTAATTTGTTTTAATATCGCAGTTAAAAATACCGTAATTGTTATAATAAAATCTATTGTACTTGTTAATAATTCTGTATCTAGCACATTAATTGTAGAAATTATTAATGTAATAACACATGAAATAAATATTAGTTTTTTAGCTTTTTCCATTTATAATTATATTGTAATAACTTCCACAATTACGAACATTTATAAGATAAGCAAGAACATCAGGTGCTACTGATGCTGCTGTTACTGCCGAAATGCCAATTTTAAAAGGATAAAATTTATCTTCTGTTCCATATAACTCTTTTATATATGTTTCAACATTTTTAAAATACTCTATATTCTCTTGAATTTCTATATGACTATTTATATAGTTATTTTCCATAGCCGAAACATTATTCATAATAGGTGTGACAACCATTACTCCAACTAACACTAATGCAATACTTTTCCTTACTCTTTTCTTTTTTAAACTCAATTTAATCTCCCTCTCTTGATAACTGGCTAATTTATTTTATTATTCTTAGTTATTTTCATTCTTGTATAAAACAATATCTTTCAATAAACTGATTGTAAAAAATAATAATACACAAATTCCACATAAAGAAATCCCTAGTAATAAATCCTGTACAATACCACTTACAAGTATAGATATTGAATTTAAATTATCTCCGTTGTTTATTCTCAAAAATAGTTGATTAACAGATTTTGTTACGTTACTATTATTCATAAAAATAAGTGAAAAACCAGCAATAGTACCTAGAATATTTCTTTTAATATTACTCATAATCTTAACCTCTCTATATACTATAATACTTAATTTTAAATCAACTTCATGAGCGTTAAATTTATCTATTATTTATATAGCTATCTAATAACTCTTTTTGAGTATTTAAGTCTTTAATCTCAAATTTAGAAGTAAAACCAGGTTTGTATCCACCAATTGATGTCCCATCTATTAGGGAGTTCACTAGCTCAATTTCATTTAATTTGTTGTATTTTATAAATACTAATTTATCATTATTATCAGTTGATATTACTAACTCTTCATCATCAACACTATATATATAACTATTTAAATCATTCTCATTCCCTTCTTCATAAGAAGAAAAAGGTAAACCTACAATATTTTCCATAATCTCTTTAGTAATTTTTTGATTTATGTAATCATTGTTAATTTCTATATATTTAGTTAATAAATCACTGTACTTTGAGTCACTGCTACATCCTACAGAAGAAAATATTACTATTAAAACTAATATAGCAACATTTATTATTTTTTTAATTCTTTTATTCATTTGTTTTCCCCCTATTTAGTAAAATTTATATGAACTAATAATATTAGTTTCAATCTATACCACTTCTAATAATTTACGATATTGCTATATACAGCAATACTCTCAGAATCTGTCCCCTTGTAAGCTTTCACTGTTGAAAATATTCTATAACTATTCCCTTTTGAAACTGATATCGTTTTATTGAGCCTACAAGAAGTCGTGCTACTTGTTTCTGTCCATGCCTGTACAGTTTCCCATGATCCATTAACTTTTTTTTGTAGCCTTGATGTTATTAATGTTTTACTAACTCCTGGATTAGCAGTCATACTAGCAGTTAAAGTTGCTACACCACCACTTATACTTAGCTTGCTACTTGCCTTATCTATATGAGTATACCTTGCTTCATTTTGTATTTCTAAGTTTGTCTCATATTCATTTGCAAATATTGGCGTAGATAATGAAACATTAAATACTAACACTGATACCCCTAAACTACTGATTATCTTTCTTTTTATACACATAAAAACCTCCCAAAAATTTCTTTACATTAAGTAAACGAAATTTTTAGGAGGTTTTGTTTCATTATTTATCAAATTAATTTATATTTTTTGCAATTTTTATTAATTCAGACTTAATATCTAAATATTTATCTTTATTTGTATAGTCTAATTTTAAATCATACAATATATTTTCATCTTGCCATACTAACCGACTTTTATTTTCTTTTTCAATATAATCTGCATAAAAATTGTTTATTTGAACTTTATTTATTTTTGCATTCTCTGTATCTATATATAAATTGCTATTTTCAATTAACAAGTAATTAAATGTTATATAATCTTCTCCATCTGAATAGGTTACCGATATATCATTATCATACTCAGCTCTATCAATCTCTTCAAAACCATTTGGGAGATAATTAATACTTTTCTTCTCTAAAAAGTTTACTTTTTTATTGTCATTTTCATCTATTTTAAATTTATATATCGTAAATTTTTCATAAACTTCTTTAACCATATCAAATAATTTTACTCTTAAAGCCTCAACACTCATTGTTATTGTAAATAAACTAATTAAAAATGCTATAAATACTACTGCTACCTTTTTTGTATATAAGCATATTTTATTAAGAAACAAACCCATTTTTTCTTTCTTAATTATTTTTTTTATTTTCTTTTCAAATTCTTTAGGGTATTCATAATCTATATCTTCTTCATCAGGAATTTGTTCTAATATAAAATTTTCAACATTAGTACAATGCTGAAAAAGCAAATCATCAGTAATTTCATATTTATCCATGTACTTTCTCCATTTCATCTAATATGATTTTCAATTTTTCCTTCCCTCTTTTTATTCTAGTCCTTACTGTAGAAGGACTTATATCTAACATATCTGCAATTTTATCATCATGAACTCCATGAGAGTATTTTAAAAAAAATACTTGCTTATATCGCTCTGGTAACTTTAATATAGCTACTTCTACTTTATTAGGTAAAATATCAGTATCATATACTTCTTGTTCAAAACTCAGTATTTCATTTTCTAGCTTTTGAACTTTATTTTTTTCCATTTGTAGCTTTCTGTATATGTCTATTGAAGAGTTCCTTACTATAGTAACGATAAATCCTTTCGTTTTGTTGCATTTTACATCTTCTATTTTATCAATATGTTTAATTATTTTTAAAAAGCTATTTTGAACAGCATCATGTGAGTAATGTTCATCTTTTAATATGCTATTTGCAATATAATACATAGTTTTTTTATAATTATTAAAGATAGCCTCAAACTTGATCTTATCTTCTTCTGTCTCAATTAAACTTAAGTATAAAAACATTAATTTACACCTCCTATAAATAAAAAAGAAGACTCTCCTATTTATAAAAAACCAATAAGGAGTTGATATATAAAAGTCAGGAATAAGTAGTCAAATTTGTATCATTCCTGGCTTTTTCTCATTTAATTTTCGATTTCTTTACCTGAATTGTATAATTAAATCAGACAAATATATAAACAAAAAAAGACACTTA
>NZ_CATXCO010000108.1:0-7898 GCF_958366745.1 uncultured Romboutsia sp. | reverse complement strand
TGAAGGAATAATAAAAGTACATGTTCATACAAATGATCCAGGTCTTGTACTTCAAGATGCTTTAAAACACGGTCAATTAGTAACAATAAAAATAGAAAATATGAAACTTCAACATGAAAATATATTAGTAGGTGATACTGATGAAATAGCTCAATCAGTAGAAGAAAAAGAATATGGATTCATAGCAACATCTATGGGAGAAGGTCTTGCAAAAATATTTAAAGACTTTGGAGTTGACTATATAATTGAAGGTGGTCAAACTATGAACCCAAGTACAGAAGATTTTATGAAAGCTATAGACAGTATAAATGCTAAAAATATATTCATATTCCCAAATAACAGTAATATAATAATGGCAGCAAATCAAGCTAAAGAATTAAGTGATAAGAATATAATTGTAATACCAACTAAAAATACTCCACAAGGATTTACAGCTTTAGTTAACTTTAATGCCGATGCTAGTGTAGAAGAAAATGAACAAGCTCTTATGGAATCTTTAACTATGGTTAAATCAGGTCAAGTAACATTTGCAGTTAGAGACACTGTTATGAATGATGTTGAAGTTAAAGAAGGTAACATAATAGGTATAGCAGAAAGTAAACTTATGGATGCTGGAGATAGCGTAGATGAAATAACTACATCTTTAGTAGAAAAATTAGTTGATGAAGATAGTGCTATAATCACATTATTCTATGGTGAAGATGTAACTGAGGAAGATGCAAATAATCTTCGTGATGAATTGGAAGAAAAGTTTGAAGACCTAGATATAGAATTATATTACGGTGGTCAACCTCTTTACTATTACTTAATATCAGTTGAATAATTATCTAAGTAACGAACATATTTTAGTTCGTAGGATAGATTAATAAAGTTAATTTTTAAAGTCCTGTATAATAATATTATTTGTACAGGGCTTTATTTATAGGTGATAAAAATGATTGATTTAGAGAAAGACATACAATATGTAAAAGGTATAGGTCCTAAAAAAGCATATAAGCTTAATAAGTTAGGAATTTTTACATTAAAAGATTTATTATTTTATTTTCCAAGACAATTTGAGGATAGAAATAATTTAAAAAAGATAGCGCAGTTACAAAATGATGAAAAAGCTACTATAAAAGCTGTAATAGTATCGGTAAATACAACAAATCCTAAAAAAGGAATGACGCTTACTAAAATAGATATAAAAGATGAAACAGGATATGCAAAACTTGCATTCTTTAATCAACCACATATAAAAAATTTATATAAATGTGGAGATACTGTATTAGTATTTGGTAAAGTTAAAAAAGAATTTAAAACTATAGAGTTAAGTTCTTGTGAGATAGAACATCTTACAAATGCTCCTAAAAGTACATGTAAAGTTATGCCTATATATCCATTGACTTATGGAGTAACTAACAAAGAAATAATAAGTATTATAAAGTCTGTTTTAAATAATGAAGAATTAAGAATAAAAGAATATTTACCTCAGAGAATAATAGAAAAGTATAAGTTATGTAGTATAGATTATGCTATAAGAAATATTCATAATCCTACTAGTAAAGAAGCATTAAAAATAGCTTTATATAGAATTGTATTTGAAGAATTTCTAATTCTTCAGTTAGGTTTATTTATGTTTAAAAATGGGACGACCGAGGTTGAGGGTATAAAATTTAATAGAGATGAGAATTTAGACAATATATTAAAGGCACTACCATTTAAACTTACTAATGCTCAAAATAGAGCCCTAAATGAAATAATAGAGGACATGCAATCTAATAAGGTTATGAATAGATTAGTACAAGGGGATGTAGGTTCTGGAAAAACTGTAGTAGCCCTTTTGGCACTAGCAAATTGTGTTTTAAATGGATATCAAGGTGCATTAATGGCACCAACAGAGATACTAGCAGAGCAACATTATATATCATTATCTGAAACGTTAAAGCCATTTGGTATGGAAATTGAATTATTAGTTGGAAGTCTTACTAAAAAACAAAAGGAGAAAGTTTTAGAAAGAGTAAAGAATAAAGAAATTGATATATTAATAGGAACACATGCATTAATAGAAGATAAAGTAGAATTTAATAATCTAGGTATAGTTATAACAGATGAACAGCATAGATTTGGTGTAAGACAAAGAAGTAAGCTCTCAGAAAAAGGTATAAATCCAGATATACTAGTAATGACTGCAACACCAATACCAAGAACATTGGCGCTTATACTTTATGGAGATTTGGATATATCTATAATAGATGAGCTTCCTCCAGGAAGACAGCCAATAGAAACATTGGCTGTGGATAGAGGAAAAAGAGATAAAGCTTACAACTCTTTAGTAAGAAGAGAGGTTGAAAAGGGTAGACAAGTATATATAGTATGTCCATTAGTTGAAGAAAGTGAAGCTATAGAAGCAAAAGCTGCCACTGAACTAGTAGAAGAATTAAAATTGGAGTATTTTAGTGACCTGAGAGTAGGTCTTTTACATGGAAAAATGAAAGCTAGTGAAAAAGATGAAATAATGAAAAGTTTCAAAAATAAAGAAATAGACATATTAGTATCAACAACAGTTATAGAAGTAGGAGTAAATGTTCCAAATGCAACATTAATGATAATAGAAAATGCTGAAAGATTTGGACTTGCTCAACTTCACCAATTAAGAGGGCGTGTAGGTAGAGGAAGTCATAAGTCTTATTGTATTTTAATATATGCATCAAAGAGTGACGTTTGTAGACAAAGAATGTCTATAATGGAAGAAACGAATGATGGCTTTAAAATATCAGAAAAAGATTTAGAAATAAGAGGACCAGGGGAATTTTTTGGAACTAGACAACATGGACTTCCGGAACTTAAAGTTGCTAATATATTTAAGCATATGAAGATATTAAAGCTAGCTCAACAAGAGGCTAGATATATTATAGGATTAGATTATAAATTACAAAATAATGAGAATAAGATGCTGAAAAGAGAGATTATGACAAAATTTGAACATTCTATTAAAGAAATTTCATTAAATTAATTAAAATTATGTTAAAATATACAAAGAGGTGAAGTTTGTTGAGAGTAATATCAGGAAAAGTGAGAGGGCTAAAATTAGATACTCCCAAAAATGAAGATGTAAGACCTACTACAGATAGAGTTAAAGAGTCTTTATTTAATATAATAAATCCATATATAATAGATAGTAATGTATTAGACTTATTTGCAGGTACTGGTTCACTAGGGATAGAATGCTTATCTAGAGGTGCATCATCTGCTATATTTGTAGATGTTAGTAAAGAAAGTATAAATATAGTAAAATCTAATATAAAGAAAGCTCGTGTAGAAAATGAAAGTACTATTTTAAATTTAGATTTTAAAAATGCAATAGACAGATTAAAGATTCAAAATAAAAAATTTGATATAATTTTTATGGATCCTCCATACTATAAGAATATGTTTATAGATGCTCTTTCAAGTATAGACGAAGCAGATTTATTATGTGATGATGGGATAATAGTTGTTGAACATGATACAAAAGATAAATTTGTAGATAAAATAGGCAGACTAGAAAAAACTAGAGATAAAAAATATGGAAATACAACTTTGACATTTTATAAGCTGGAGGAATAAAATGAAAAGTAAAAAAAGAAAAGCTATATTTGCAGGAAGTTTTGATCCTATTACAAATGGTCATTTGGATATAATTTGTAGAGCATCAAAACTATTTGATGAATTACAAATAGGTGTACTTTATAACCCAAATAAAAAAGGTTTATTTAGTTTTGATGAAAGAGTAGAATTAATTAAATCTTGTACAAAGCACCTAAAAAATATAAAAGTAGTTAGTTTTGATGGACTTTTAGTAAATTATTGTCAAGATCATGGGATAGGTACTTTAATAAGAGGTGTGAGAACAGGCGCAGATATAGAGTATGAACTACAGATGGCTCATATGAATAGAGAGCTAAATTCAAATATAGAGACTATTATGCTACCTACAAAAACAGAATATTCATTTATAAGTTCATCACTAATAAAAGAAGTATTAACAGTTGGCGGAGATGTTAAAAATTTAGTGCCAAAAAATGTTTTAGATGAACTAGAAAGAAAAACTAATGGGGGGAACGAAAAATGTATGTAGATTTAGAAGTTATGGATAGATTTGAAGAATTAGAATGTATAATAAGCAATGCTTCTTCAATACCATTTTCACATAAGAGTGGTATTGATAAGGAAGAAGTATTAGAATTAATAAATAATATAAAAGCATCATTACCAGAAGAATTAAAACAAGCACATTGGGTTAATCAAGAAAGACATAAAATAATAAATGATTCTAAACAAGAAGCTCTTGAAATAGTTGAACAAGCTAAAAAAGAAGCTGAAAGAATAAAGGAAGAATATGAAAATAATATAGAAGAATTAAAGAAAAATTCTCAAGAAATATTAGATGCATATTTAGAAGCTAGTGAGCCAGTTGTTAAGGCTGAAGAAAAAGCAAATGAAATGATTTCAAGAGCTGAACTTCTTGCGAAAGAAATAAGACTTGGATCAATAGAATATGCAGAGGATGTATTAACTACTGTAGAGCATAACTTAAAAAGTATATTACAAGAGGTTGAAAGAAATAGAATTGAACTAAATCCTGGAAAATAAAAGAAAGCTAAGATTAGCTTTCTTTTTTTATATTATAACTAGTTTTTTCTAATATTAATAATATCATAAATATGTAAAGGATTATAAATATAGGCAGAATTATAGTATAATTTCTTGAGTAAAAATTCCATATTGAATTATCATAAATTAAATTATACATTGTATCAAAATTAGATACAAATAAATCTGATTTTAATATTGGATATAATAAAAAAGTAAATATGCTAGCTAAAGAACCATGTAAAAATTTACTAAAAATATATATTTTTGTACTTATATCGGTCTTAGCTATAAAATTACAACATTGAGCGAGTATAGATAATCCACTAAAGCCAATTAAAAAACTAGAAAGAGAAGCCCTTAAAACTTCAGGTGTTGATAATACGGAAGATATTCTATCGCATCCTATAGTAATTTCGAATAATCCACTTATGAATGCATGACAAAGTTCTTTGGTAACACCAAATAATGAAAGAGGAACATAAAGTATTGATGAAATTAAAGAAATTATATTAAAAAGTGAAAATATTTCAAAAACTACAGAAAATACAATTACAAATCCTCCAATAGAGAGCAACGTATTAACACCATTAAATACAGCACTTCCAAATAAAACAAAAAATCCTCTATCATCTTTGTATCTATTATTTATAGTATTTAATACATTTGTTTTTAACGAAGATTTTTTATTACTTAGAGATTCTTTACCATAATTTCTAAATAACAGTCCTACAGATATAGAGCCCAAGTAATGACAAATAAGCATTAAGTATCCTAATGAAGGATTTTTAAACATTCCTGTTGCTACAGATCCAACTATAAATAAAGGACCTGATGTAGAACAAAATGAAACTAATCGTTGACCTTCAAATTTAGATATTTGATTGTTATTTCTAAGTTCTGATGCTAGCTTTGCACCTACAGGGTAACCAGATACAGTAGAGATAACAAATACTAAAGCACTTTTACCTGATACATTAAAGATAAATTTAGTAATAGGATTAATTATATATCCAATTATATCTACAACCTTTAAGTCTACAACTAAATTTGCTCCTATTATAAAAGGTAAGAGTGAAGGTATTAATACATTAACCCAGATAGATAAACCTTTTTTTGCTGCTAAAATAGATTCGTTTGGAAAGCTTACAATACCTAATATTAAGGTAATAACAATTAAAATGGGAAAGAAAAAGTTGATAATTTGTTTTTTATTAATTTTGATCACCTACCATCCATCTAATATAGGATTATTATATTAGATGGGATAGGCATATATGATAAAAGGTTGTATACTTACTTTACATATTTAGGTGATATGTAAAAGTCCATAGGACCTTTTAATAGGTTTTTGTTATTTTTATAATAGATAAGGTTATATATATTACTTGCTTTTATATCATAATCTATTAATGTTTTGAATACCTCATCATCTTTAGAAAATGAAATATTAGAAAATTTATTTATAATATTTATATCAGAATTAGTTTTTATATTTTTTATTATTTCACGGCCTTTATCATTAAAAGCTAATATTCTTATATAAGGTATATTATTAACATTTTTTATTTTGTTCATATCATTCTTAGTAATTCCAAGTAATATGTTATTTAGAGTTCTTTTAATTTTTGTCATAGTGTATCTTTTAGATTTTATAGATTCTTTTAAATCATCTAGTGTTAAAGATGTAAAAATACTTTGATATATTTTATTTTCTATTCCTTCATTTACATCAAAGTATGTATTTAAAATATTTTTATCTCTAATTATTATTGATGATAGAATTTCAAAGTAATTATCATCGAACATAGGGTAGAAGT
Source organism: uncultured Romboutsia sp. (assembly GCF_958366745.1). Lineage (NCBI taxonomy): Bacteria > Bacillati > Bacillota > Clostridia > Peptostreptococcales > Peptostreptococcaceae > Romboutsia > uncultured Romboutsia sp. The sequence continues at coordinate 1,464 of NZ_CATXCO010000108.1, read as the reverse complement.
CATCATCAATTTTGCTTTTTAGCACATCGAATGTATTATTAGGCACAACTTTAGATATGGAAGAAATATCATTTAAATCTTTTAGCTGTTTTCTAATTGCAGTTGCAGAACAAATATTACTTTCTATAGTTTCGCTATTGTAATCTGATTGAACTCTAGTTATAGTGTAAGGTTTTATTTTACTATTTAACTTTAATATACTTTTAATATATTCTAAACCTAATATATTATTTGATGAATTTAATATATTTAAAAGTTTTTCTTTTGAAATATCTAAAAGTTTAAAATCATTAATATAGTCAAATAAAGCTAAGCTTCTAGCTGTTGGAAATAGCATTCCATCACTTAGATATTTTTTTAGAGAAATTTTAAATTCTTCAGGTTCATCTACTAATATTTTAGAGATTGTATAAAGGATATCAACATCTCCTTCTTCGCTTCCAAAACAAATGGCATCAACACAATTTAATGAATTTAGAGTAGTTATTGCGCCATGAGAAAATATTTCAGCACTTTGGCAAGCAAACATTGTAGGAAGCTCAATAACTAAATCAACTCCATTTTTAACTGCGGCATGAGCTCTTGTATATTTATCAAATAAAGCAGGTTCTCCTCTTTGCAGAAAATTACCACTCATAATAGCTATAGTATGAGTAGCTTTAGTTTTTTCTATGGATTTTTGTAAATGATATAAGTGACCATTGTGAAAAGGATTATATTCAACTATAAGTCCAAGTATCTTCATGAAAAATTCTCCTTTTGTATTTATATAATAAAGGTTATTAACAAATTATCAAGAAATATTATTTTATATTAGAAATAAATTTGTTAATTATATTATAATATTATAACAAATTGAGAAAAATAATGTAGGCTAATATAAATATCTTAAATTATATATACTTTTATGAAAAAAAGTGGTATATTAATTATTGTCAAAATGTTTAATGTATACAATATATATTTAGCATATTTTAAGCCTAAGGCTTATTACATATTATCTTTGAAATTTTAAGGAGGTATACTAATGAAAATATTAGTATTAAACTGTGGTAGTTCTTCATTAAAATATCAGTTAATAGATATGTCAAATGAAGAAGTTTTATGTGTAGGATTAGTTGAAAGAATAGGTATAGAAGGTTCTGTACTAAAGCAAGAAAAAGATGGTGTTGAAGGAAAACTTATAGTTGAACAACCAATGAAAAACCATCAAGATGCTATAAAGTTAGTATTAGACGCTGTAGTTGACCCACAATACGGTGGAGTTAAAGATATAAAAGAAGTTGAAGCTGTAGGACACAGAGTTGTTCACGGTGGAGAAAAGTTCGCTGGATCAGTATTAATAACTGATGAAGTTAAGGCTGCTTTAGAAGAGTGTATAGAATTAGCACCACTTCACAACCCAGCTAACATAATGGGAATAGAAGCTTGTGAAGCTATACTTCCAGGGGTACCAATGGTAGG
>NZ_CATXCO010000107.1:0-7939 GCF_958366745.1 uncultured Romboutsia sp. | reverse complement strand
ATAAAGAAAGTAAATATTATAAATAATTTAAGATATTCAAACAAAGTAATAAATTACTGTAATGATATTATGGAATATATGATTAAAGATATTGAAAAAATAGACAATATAGTTATTAAAAGATATCTAAATAATATTGGATATGAAAAATTAAATAAAGTTTTTAAATTAAAATTAATTTACAATGTATTTTTAGATAATAAAAATAAAGCTGAATTTTTTAGGCAATGTATTATTAAATTAAATGAAATAGAAAATAGCAAAGAATGTTATAAAATAAGTGATTTAGATATAAATGGAAAAATACTTAAAGATTTAGGATATAAAGGTAAAGAGATAGGAGAAAAGTTAAACTTTTTACTAGATGAAGTTATAAAAAATCATTTACTTAATAAAAAGGATATCCTAATAAATTTATTGAAGTTATAAGTAATTTATGATATTAATATAGATTAGATGTAACATATGAATAAATATATAAAAACTTAAAATATTTCTTTTATTGTTAAATAGTGATATAATTGAATGTGATTTTAAAAAAGATGTCGGAGGTTTACAATATGAAAGTCCAAGCACCTATAAAGGTGGATAGAAAAACTAAAAGACTTGCTAAAAGGCTTACAGGTAGAGAGATAGCGGTTATAAATCATGTAGATATTGATGAAGTTGCTGCAAACTCTTTAGTAGAAGGTAAGATTAAACTTGTAATTAATGCATCAGAGTCTATAAGTGGAAGATATCCGAATAAAGGACCAGGTATACTAACTGAAAATAACATACTAATAATCGATAATGTAGGAGAAGAGTTATTTCATAATTTAGCTGAAGGTCAAATAATAGAAGTTATAGATGGAAATATATATAGAGATGGAGAACTTTTAGGAAGCGGTGAAGTATTAGATAAGCAACAGGTTTCAGAAAAGTTAAAGAAAGCATACGAGAACTTATCAGTAGAACTAGACAGATTTATAGACAATACTATAGATTATGCAAAGAAAGAAAAAGGATTTATACTAGGAGAAGTTGAAATTCCACATGTTAAAACAAACTATGCAAATAAACATGTATTAATAGTTGTAAGGGGTCAAGATTATAAGCAAGATTTAAGTACAATAATATCATACATAGAAGAGATGAAACCAATTTTAGTTGGTGTTGATGGTGGAGCAGATGCATTACTTGAGTTTGGATATACTCCAGATGTTATAGTTGGCGATATGGATAGTGTAAGTGATGAAGCATTAAAAAAAGCCAAAGAAATAATAGTACATGCATATACGGATGGAAGAGCACCAGGATTAAAAAGAGTAAATGATTTAGGCTTAGATGCGATAGTTTTCCCTGCACCAGGAACTAGTGAAGATATAGCTATGCTTATTGCTTATGAATATAAAGCAGAACTTATAGTTGCTTTAGGAACGCACTCAAATATGATTGATTTCCTAGAAAAAGGTAGAAAAGGTATGGCAAGTACGTTTTTAGTTAGATTAAAAATTGGTGCTAAATTAATAGATGCAAAGGGTGTTAATTTACTGTATAGAAGTAAATTAAAGATGAAATATATTTGGGCGTTAATAGCAACTGCGTTATTCCCAATACTTATAATTGCATCTTTCACACCAAGTGTAAAACAATTTATGCATCTGATGCAATTAAAGTTAAGGTTATTATTACAGATGTAATTTAGGAGGATTATTATGCATATAAATATGAAATATTATATAGTTAGTATAGGGGCTATATTTATATCTTTAGGGATTGGTATATTAGTAGGGTATAACTTGAACTATGACCAAGAACTTAGCAAACAACAAGCAAGTGTTATAAGTGATTTAGATAATAAATTTGATGCACTAAAAGTAACAAATGATAATTTAGAAAAAAGCTTAGCTGATTTAAGTGATGACTATGATAAAGCTATAGCATTTATAAATGATAATGTAAATAATTTAGTAGTAGGTAGACTAACAGATAAAAACATAGGAATAATATCTACTAATCAAGACAATGACTATACAAAAGAGATAAAAGAAATAATAACTACTGCTAATGGAAATGTAGCTTTTGATATAACATTAAATAACAATATATTTAATGAAAAAAAGATAGAAGAACTAGCAACTAAATTAAATTTAGAAATAAAAGATACAAAAGATATTATGGCATATATTGAAGAAGCTTTAAGTGAAAGTAATGCTACTTTAAAATTAAAAGAACTTGAAGATGCAGAAATGATAAAGATAAATTCATTAAATGAAAATTACCAAAGTTATAACTCTGTAGTAATAGCCGGTGGAAATAATGGTAAGCTAGGTAAAGAACAATATGAAAATATAGATAAAATACTAATAGAAACTTTAAAGGATAAAGATAAAAATATAGTAGGTGTTCAAGAAAGTAATACTAAATTTTCATATGTAGATTTATATTTTAATGACAAGGTTACAACTATAGATAATGTAGATGAGGGTATAGGTAAATTATCGTTAGTTATGGTACTTCAAGACAGTAGTATAGCAGGCAAATTTGGAAAGCTAGAAGGTTCAGATAGCATAATACCATATAAAAAATAAAAAGGAGAGATAAGTATGAATCCTTATATAAGTATAATAATACCAGCTTATAATGAAGAAGATAAAATTAAAGATACTTTAGAAAATATAAAAGATATAAATGAGATAAATGAAATATTAGTTATAGATGATGGATCAAGTGATAAAACAACTGAAATTGCAAATTCAATTGAAAGTGAAAAAATAAAAGTTTTTACTCTAGACAAAAATAGAGGTAAAGGCTATGCTCTTAATTATGGATTAAAAATAGCAATGAAAAATGCAACTATTATAGGATTTTTAGATGGAGATTTAGGTTCTACATCTAGCGAAGTTAAAAAGCTTATAACTCCAATATTAAACAATGAAGCAGATGTTATAATAGCTAAGTTTCCACCAGCTACGAAAAAAGGTGGATTAGGATTTGTAAAGAGACTAGCAAAAGAATCTGTATTAGAAATGACGGGTAAAGAATTAGATGCTACTTTATCAGGGCAAAGAATATTTAAAAAAGAAGTACTAGAAAAGTTTAAAGAAATGCCATATGGATATGGTGTAGAAGTAGGTATGACTATAGATATACTAAAACATGGATATACTGTAAAAGAAGTTTTAGTTAATATGACTCATAGTGAAACTGGTAGAAATTTAAAAGGATTTATACATAGAGGGAAACAATTTTATCATATAAAGAAGGTCTTAAGACAAAAGAAAAAAGAATGGAGGTAGTATTAGATGAATAATTATATACTTTATGCCATTTTAATTTTAACTGGATTACTTGGTACTTATGCTATAATACCTCTATTTAGAAGTTTACTAATTGAGAGTAATGTACTAAGGCCTAATTATAAAAAAGATATGATACCTGTTAGTATGGGAATAGTGTTTCTTCCTATGCTTATTATAAACGCTATAATATTAGCTTATTTTACAACTAATTTTAAAGATATGTTACATATATTTATATTTTTATTTGGATTAGTATCTATGTTTTTTGCAGGGATATTAGATGATATTATAGGAAATAGAGATGTAAGTGGACTAAAAGGGCACTTTAAAAGTTTATTAAATGGAAAGCTAACAACAGGTGGATTCAAAGCTTTATTTGGAGGTTTCATAGGTCTTGTAATATCAATAGCTATATCTAAGAATATTTATGACATAGTTATAAATACATTAATAATAGCTTTATCTACAAATTTAATGAATCTATTGGATTTAAGACCAGGTAGAGCTATAAAAGGATATTTATTGATATCAATAGTATTATTATTTACACTAGGTGAATATACAAGAAATCTTTTACTATTAATATTTCCAAATGTGATTGCGTATTTTAACCAAGACTTAAAAGCAAAAGCAATGATGGGTGATACTGGTTCTAATGTATTAGGAATATCGATTGGAATATTATTTGTAATGGGATACCCGTTAAAGGTTAGATTAATATGGTTAGCATTCTTAATATTTATACATATACTTACAGAAAAGTATTCATTAACTAAAATAATAGAGAATAATAAGTTTTTAAATTTCATAGATAAGTTAGGAAGGTAATCTTATGATAAGTAAAAAAATAGGAATAGTTGAATCTATAGTAGATCAAAATGGAGAATTAGATGATATAAGAGTAAAAATAAATGGAGAGCTACAAAGGGCCTATAACTATCCTAAGATTACAGGACATATAAATATAGGGGATGAAGTACTTCTAAATACAACTGCTGTAGAGCTAAGTTTAGGAACAGGTGGATATCATTTTGTTATAGCTAACTTAAATAACTTAGAGTCAAACTTTACTAAGGGTGGACATATAATGAAGTTAAGATATACTCCGCTTCAAGTAAAGGTAGACTCAGTAGAGGAGCAAGAAAGTGCTTATCATAAAAATATAGAAGAATTTTCGAACTTAGATAATATGCCAGTTGTGGTTGGAAGTTTACATAGTATGTTAACTCCTTTTGTAGCATCATATAAAAGGTTAAACCCAAAGAAAAAATTAGTATACATAATGACAGATGGAGCTGCTCTTCCTATATACTTAAGTAAAAATGTTGATACACTAAAGAAAAAAGGATTGATAGATAATACTATAACAATAGGTAGTGCATTCGGTGGAGATTATGAATGTATAAATATATACACAGCTTTGATAACAGCAAAAGAGGTTTTAAAGGCAGATGTTGTATTTGTAAGTATGGGACCTGGAATTGCTGGTACAGGAACTAAATATGGATTTACAGGCATAGAGCAAGGGCCGATACTTGATGCGGTTCAAAAGCTTGGTGGTATGCCTATATCTATACCAAGAATAAGTTTTGCAGATCAAAGGGAGAGACATAAAGGAATATCTCACCATAGTATAACTGTACTTAAAGAGATAGTAAATGTGAGTGTAAATCTACCTATATGTACTTATAACGAAGAACAGTTATGTTACATAAAAGAACAGTTAAGGAATAATAAATTAGAGTTAAAACATAATATAGTATATATCAATAATGAAAATTCTAAAGCAGATCTAGAGTACTTTGAGCTGAAGGTAAGAAGTATGGGTAGAAACTTTGATCAAGATAAGGAATTTTTTGAGGCTGCAAGTACGGCAGCTTATTATCTAGCGGAGGTTTGTGATGATAGTAGAAGAGAAAACCATAAGTAGTGATAGGATATATACTGGAAAAGTAATAAGTTTGAAAGTTGATACTGTAGAAATAGAAAATAAAGGATATCAAAAAAGAGAAATAGTAGAACATCAAGGGGCTATAGCAATAGTTGCATTAACGGATGATGATAAAGTGGTGCTTATAAAGCAATTTAGAAAGCCAATAGAACAAGTTATATGGGAAATACCTGCAGGAAAACTTGAAATAGGAGAAAATCCAAAGGATTGTGCTATAAGAGAATTAAAAGAAGAAACAGGATATAGTGCTAAAAATATTAAATTAATACACAAGTTTTTCACATCAGCAGGATTTTCAAATCAAAAAATATATATATTTTTAGCTACAGGTCTTAATAAGGGCGAACCTGAATTTGATGAAGATGAAATTATAGAAAAATATGAAATTGATATAAATGAAGCTCGAAATATGGTAATAAATAATGAAATAGAAGACGCAAAAACTGCAATAGGAATTTTATTAGCTAAAGAATTAATATAAAAGGAATAACCTCCTCTTTTTGTACATACTATTTTGTAAGATGTAAGAGGAGGTTATGAATTTGAGAGGAACATATAAGAAAAGTTATTTTAGAGAAATAAATAAACAATTAATAGTTATTGGACTTATATTTTTAACAGCAGTAGTAATTGGTACATATTTAAATAAAATGTGGCCAGATTATCAAGGTAACATAGTAAATAGCATTAATCCTATTGTAGAGTATTATAGCTCAAAAATATCGATAAAAAATATAGTGCTAGCTAATTTAAAGTCTGATATATCCTTTATGATGTATATTTCTTTATCAACTTTATTTGTAGTAACATTTCCAATAACGTTGATATTATTTATAGTAAAAGGGATATCTATGGGCTATACTATAAATAGTGTTATATTAGCTATGAAATTAAAAAGTATAAAGTTTATTCTTATAACGACATTTAAAAATTTAATTATTATATTAGGTACCATTATACTTATTTTGATTTCAATTAATTATATAAAAGAAATGGTACTTGAGTTTAAGAAAAGTAGAAACAGAAGCAAGATAATTTTTTTATTTTCAAGATATCTATTAAACTCAATAATTGTACTAGCTATAACTATTGGTTTACAAGTTTTATTAAACACTTTAATTATTAGTATTATTAAGTTCCTAGTCAGATAAAGGAGTTTACTATGGAAGTTGTAAAGGAATATATAAACTATATAAAAGATAAAAAGAAATTATCAAACAATACGGTATTATCTTATTATACAGATATAAAAAAGTATATGGATTATTTAAAATCCATAAATTTAGAAGTAAGTGATGTAGTAGAAAATGATATAATAGGGTATATAATAAGCTTAGAAAAGGATAGTGTATCAGTAGCCACAGTATCTAGAATGATATCCTCTATTAAATCTTTTCATGATTATTTATTTTTAAATCACATAACAGATAATAATCCAGCAAAGACTATAAAAAAGCCTAAAGTTGAAAAGCATGAAGTAGATATATTAACAGAAAAAGAAATAGAAGCATTATTAAATTTTCCTAAGTTAGATACACCTAAGTTGATAAGAGATAAAGCTATATTCGAGGTATTATATGGAACAGGAATAAAGGTTTCAGAACTAGTTGATATGGATATTGAAGATGTAGATTTAGAATTAGATTATATATATTGTAATATTGCTAAAAATAAAAGAGTTATACCTCTTTCAGATACAACTAAGGTTTACTTAGAAAAATATATAAAAGAAGCAAGACCTAAAATAACTGAAGATACAGAAAATGCTCTATTTGTAAATTCATTAGGGCAAAGGTTTACACGACAGGGACTTTGGAAGCTTATAAAGAAATATGCAAGTATTGCTAATATAAATAAAAATATTAATCCTAGTATGCTTAGACACTCATTTGCTATTCATTTGCTAAATGAAGGAGCAAATATAGCTGTAGTTAGCAAAATATTAGGAAATGCAAATTTATCTAGTTTACAGGCATATTTAAATCATATAAATAAAAATATGAGAAGAGAAATAAAAGAAAAACATCCTAGAAAATAAACAGCTAAGGAGGAAAATATGAACAGAATTATATGGATAGTAATTGATAGTGTTGGAGTAGGTGCATTACCTGATGCTAAGGCATTTGGTGATGAAGGTGTAAACACATTAGGTCATATAGTTAAAGAATTTAACGATATAAAAATACCTAATATGGTAAAACTTGGATTAGGAAACATAGATGGAATTGATTACATAAAAAATGTAGATTCTCCAATAGGTTCTTTTGGTAGATGTAATGAAGTATCTCAAGGAAAAGACACTACTACTGGACATTGGGAGATGACAGGATTATTAGTAGATACACCATTTAAAACTTTTGAAAATGGATTCCCAAAAGAAATAATAGATGAGTTTGAAAGAAGAACAGGAAGAAAAGTAGTAGCTAATAAGCCAGCATCAGGAACTGCAATATTAGATGAATTTGGAGAACATCAAATGAAAACTGGTGATGTAATAGTTTATACTTCAGCAGATAGTGTGTTTCAAATAGCAGCTCATGAAGATATAATTCCTTTAGAAGAATTATATGATATGTGTAAAATAGCTAGAGAAATAATGATGGGAGAATATGCTGTAGCTAGAGTTATAGCAAGACCATATGTAGGACCATGCAAAGGACAATTTGAAAGAACTTCAAATAGAAGAGATTATTCATTAAATCCT
>NZ_CATXCO010000106.1:0-7993 GCF_958366745.1 uncultured Romboutsia sp. | reverse complement strand
GAATTAAAAAGTGAAATATTAAATTTAAACAATAATACTATATCAAAACAAGAAGAGCTTATAGGTGAATTTAAAAAGCTTGGAGAATGTTTTACACTTTTAAATAGTGGAGTAAATAACTTACTGACATGGCAAGAAAACTATAAAGAAACTATAGAAAATACAACTAAAGAATTAGAAACAGTAATACAAACTATACATAATGCAGATGAATCAATAGAAAGTATTTCTAAAAACTCATCACTTATAAAAGAAAATAATGAAAACTTAAGTGAAGTACTTAAAGAAATAAATAAAACTCAAAACGTAATAATAGAATCAAATAAATCTATAATTGAAATATCAAATACTGCAAAAGAATCTATACCACAAATAAATGAACATTTCACAAATATAGATAACCGTACAAAAGAAAGTACAGCTTATCTACAAACTTTAATTTCTGAAAACTTAAATAATATAAAATCATATCTAGAAAAAATAACAGAAGATGTATTATCAAAAACTACACAATCAATATATGAAAATAATAGACAATTTAAATATGAAATATCAGAACATATAAGCCAATGTAAAATGCTAATATACAGCCTAAAAGATTTAATACCAGATATAAATGAACATTTATTAAGTACACAAAAAAGATTTAATAAAACATTAATACATTTTAATGAAGAAGTACAAAATTCACTTAGAGAAAATACTTTAGAAATTAATAAACAAGTACAATTATTAAAAGAAAATACAGCAAATATAAATAATACATTAGATGACACTATATCTGAGTCTACAAAAAGACTAGAAAATATAACTATAGCAACTTCAAATCAAATAAAAACTATGGCAGAAGAAATGGAAAAATTATGTGTTAGAAAAATAGAAAAATTAGATAATACATTAATAGAAGAATTTACAGATGCCCTAAGTTGTTTAGCTGGTCAATTAGTAACTATATCAGAAGGATTTTCAGAGGATTATTATAGATTATTAGAAGAATTAAAAGAAGCATTTGCCCAAAATGATGTAGTAAGTACTATAGATAATGAAGCTATCTCAGAAGGAGATAAATAGAGTATGAGCAAACTAGATAAATTTAAAAGAAAAGATAAAAATAGTGATAATGTATGGTCATCAATATCTGATTTAATGTCAGGGCTTATGATAGTTTTTCTATTTACATCAGTTATATTTATGAGTAAAGTAATAGATGAAAATACAAATATAAAAAAACAGCAACAAACTGTAGAAAATATAGTTACAACCTATGAAGAAAGCAAAGAAAATATATATGAAGATTTATACAATGAATTTGAAGGGGATATGGATAACTGGCATATGGAAATAGATAAAGATGGAACAATAAGATTTAAAGAGCCAGAAGTATTTTTTGATATGGGAGAATCAGAACTTAAAACTCAATTTAAAGATATACTTGATTCATTTTTCCCTAGATATATAAATGTAATTTACACAAATTATAAAGATAAAGTAACAGAAATTAGAATAGAAGGTCATACCTCTAGTGAATGGGAAGAAGGAGCAGACACTAAGACTGCTTACTTTAAAAATATGGAACTATCTCAAGATAGAACTAGAAATGTATTAGAGTACGTTATGAATATGGAAAGCCTTAGTGAATATGAAAATTGGCTAATAGATAATATTACTGCTAATGGTATGAGTTACAGTCATAGAATATATAAAGATAATGTAGAAGATAAGGATGCATCTAGAAGAGTTGAGTTTAGAGTTATAACTAATTCTGAGGAAACTATTAATGAGATTATAGATAATTACAAAAAGTAGATATATAAATTACCCTATGTCAAAATTAACGACATAGGGTGATTTTTTACCTATAAAGAATTTCTAATACATTAAAATATATTGATAATTTATGAATAAAAGCAATATTAATTTGAGCAAAGTGAAATTTTATAACTCAAAAGTTTGACTGTCTTTATTTATATCAATTATCTTGTCTTTGTAAGTAGATGCATACTCTGAGTCTTTAAAGATTTTAGAAAGAGAGTACGCTCTAAAAAAATGCATTGGAAATGCAACTTTAGTATTAGTATTTCTCATAAAATAATCAAATCCTAAATAATACTGATTTCCTTGTCTAGAATCTAGAGGAAGAAAAGCAACATCAATACTTTCTCCTTTTATTTTATCTATTGCACTTTTAAATTTATCCTCAGCAAACTTATTTTCTTCAGGCGTGTTTTCACCTTCCCAGTGCCACCAATTTAAATCACCAGCATGGTATATTATTTTATCATCAACTTTTACAATAAATGCAACACCTAAGTCACTAGAATCAAGAGTTCTAATCTCTAAATTATCTACTAATAATCTTTCATTAGCTCCTATAAATTTAGTATTTTGAGATTTTGTAGTTTTAATATCATTTGATAATATATACTCAACATTTGGATGAGTTTTTTCTATATTAAAAATAGATTCATCAAAATGATCATGATGAGAGTGGCTAGAAAATACGTATAGCTTTTTATTTTTATCAAAGCTTGGAAGATTTCCTTTGAAATAATCAAAAAGTAATATAGTGTTATCAAGTTCAACACTAAAACTACTATGGTGAATATATGTTATTTTCATATTTAATCCTTTCTTAGTTATATAATTATTATAGTTTAAATTAAATTTATTAATATACTGTATAAAATATATTATATCAAAAAATAGTTATATAGATAAAATATTAAACACTAAAAAAACCATATAAGTATTTTTGCATAATATATATAATTTATTACCAAATTGGAAAATATTAATAATATGTAATAGCAACTTTATTGGAGGCAATTATGAATAAATTAAAAGATTTAAAGTTAAAGAATCAACTTATAATTTCAACATATATAATGCTGTTTATATTATTAATATTTAATCCAACACTAATACCTAGTATATATAATAGGTTAATAATAGCTTTTAAGCCATTTATAATTGGTGGATTAATTGCATTTTTAATAAATATACCAATGAAGCTTATAGAAGAAAAAATAATAAAACCATTAACTAAAAATCATGAAAAACTAAATAAACTATCAAGAATAATAGCGTTAGTATCTACTATTATAATAGTTGTAATAATAGTAGCTGCATTTATAAATTTCATAGTGCCACAACTTATTGAAAGTATAAAAAGCTTAACTGAAACTATTCCAAATTATATAATATCCTTACAAAACTATGTAACAAAAAATTTAAGTAATTTAGATATACTTAAAAATGTAGAGTTTGATATTTCTTCTATGCTTCAAAAATCTATATCATATATTGGAAATCTTATAAATATGTTTATATCTAATTTACTTAATTTTACCTTTGGGATTACAAACTTTTTTGTAAATCTATTTTTAGGAATAATAATAGCAATGTATACACTACTTGGAAAAGAAAAATTAATACATCAATTTAAAAAAGTATTATATGCATTTTTTAGTGAGAGAGCATGTAAGAAAATATTATATATTTTAAGACTTACTAATTATAAATTTTCTAGGTTTATATTAGGTCAATCAACAGATGGAATTATACTTGGAACTACATTTTTTATAGTATTTTCAATGGTTAAAATTCCATATGCATTGCTTATAAGTATAATGATACCAATACTTAACTTCATACCTATATTTGGAACATATGTGGGAATTGTTATATCTATGTTTATAATACTTATGGCAAAGCCTTCATCTGTAATATTATTTTTAGTTTTAATTATTACAATTCAACAGTTAGATGGTAAGTTTGTATATCCAGTGGTAGTTGGAAATTCCTTAGGTCTTTCTTCTTTATGGATATTATTAGCTATTATAGTTGGAGGTAATTTGTTTGGAGTTCTAGGTATGGTTTTAGGGATGCCTTTAGTAAGTGTTATATATGATTTATTCTCAGAATATGTTAATAAGAGAATAGAGATAAAAAGAAAGATTGAAAAATAGAGTAGGATAAGAAACTTATAGTGTAGTTTAAGTAAATTTAGGGTATTAATAAATTACTTAAATTTAAAACAGGAGAAATACTTAATGAATATAAATCATAAAAATTTGATAAATGAGTACAGAAATTATTTGATAATGTTAAAAGTGAACACTACTAAAGTTAATATGAGTATTAAAAGTATTGATGATATAAAGATATATGAAGAAGAATGTAAACTTAATTTAAATAAGTTAGAAACTTTGAGCAAAGACCATAAACTATATGAAAAAGATTATGATGATTTTAGAGTATCTATGGGAAAGTTTGCAATTGGGCTTAGTAAGTTTCATAAGTTAAAAATAAGTGATAAAGAAAAGTTAAGACTGACTAAAGTATTTTTAGAGTTTAATGAAAGCTTTGAAGATTTGATGCAAAGAAATATTATTAAAGATGCGTATATATGGAAGTAAGGTAATTAGTATACTATATGTATATTATCTTAATGGAATATATATGAAATTAATAAGATGAATATCTTTATGAAATCTATAATAAAAAATAGTAGCTATTTTGTTGGAGTTTCTATTTAAATAATATAGATGTAGAAAAATATATAAAAAAATAATATAAAAGCATTAAGAGATAAGATATATAAAGAAAATAAATATATAAAGACTGTATGGGGAGTAGGTTATAAATTAGTAAAGCCTATTAGTGAATAATATGAAGATTAAAAATAAAATTAAAAATGTAGTGAATTTAATAAATGAGGAATATGAAGATGAATTGTCACACTTAAATATAGATTTTTCAATTGAATTTAATTGTTATGAAGGATTTGTTGATATAGATATATCAACACTTTAGCAATAAAGGTGATTTTTTAGAAACTATTTTATTACTTATATTTATAGCATTAAAATTTATTTATTATAGATAAGTATAATTGATGCTATAAAAAATATTTGATTATATCAAAAAAAATAGGATATATACTTGAATACATAAGTCATCAAATATTTTTATCAAAAGTAATAAATTAGGAGGTAAATCATGGATTTTAAGAAGATTGCTAGAGAGATATTAGCAAATGTTGGTAATGAAGAAAACATCAAAGATGTAATCCATTGTCATACAAGATTAAGGTTTTCATTAATAGATTCTGATAAAGTAAATAAAGATAACCTATCAAAAATAGAAGGAGTAATAACTGTAGTAGAAAGTATGGACCAGCTACAAGTAGTTATAGGTAGTAATGTAGACAAGGTGTATAAAGAGTTAGAAAAAATGTTAGGCAAAACTACAGATGTTTCTAATAATGAAGTTTTAAAAAATGAAAAAACAAAAGGAAATTCATTTAACAAAGCACTAACTACTATGGCACAAATATTTACACCGACAATATATGCACTAGCTGGTTCTGGTATGATAAAAGGTATACTAGCTGTTGTATCAATGTATTATTTAAATGTTCACAATATAGATATAAAGCAAAATGATACATATGTAATATTAAGTGCAGCATCAGATGCAGTATTTTACTTTTTCCCAATAATACTTGGATATACTTCAGCAAAGGTATTTAAAACTCACGAAATTATATCAATGGTACTTGGAGCAACACTTTGTTATCCAGGTATAGTAGCCTTAATGGCAGAGGATAGAGTAGTAACATTATTTAATATAAATATTACAAAAGCAAGTTATACATCATCAGTAATACCAATAATTATTGCAATATGGGTATTATCATATGTAGAAAGATTTTTAAAGAAGGTTATTCCAGATGTTATTGAAATGATAATGGTACCTACACTTTCAATATTAATAATGGTACCTGCAACATTATTAGTATTTGGACCTATTGGAATATATATTGGGAATGGTGTAAACTGGTTATATCAATTACTTATAAACTTTAGCCCTATACTATGTGGTGCATTTATAGGTGGAATGTGGTGTGTTTTAGTTATATTTGGTGCACATAGACCAATATTACCTATTGCTATAAATGATATAGCTCAAAATGGACGTCAAAACTTATTAGCATTTGCAGGAGCTGCAAACTTCTCACAAGCAGGAGCTGCTATGGGTGTATTTTTAAAATCAAAAAATAAATCATTAAAGACAGTTGCATTATCAGGTAGTATAACAGCACTATTTGGTATAACAGAACCTGCAATATATGGGGCAAACTTACGTCTTAAAAAACCTATGATTTGTGCAGTAATCTGTGGTGCAATAGGTGGAGGTATAATGGGATATGGAGGTGCATTTGGTATAGCATTTGCAAATCAAGGAATCCTTACTATACCAGTATATGCACAAGCTGGAGTTAAAGGATTTTTATCTTATTTAATAGGATGTTTAGTAGCATTTTTCGGTTCAGCTATACTTACTTATATCGTTGGATTTAATGATATAGAAGAAAAAGATAATTAATAAATAGACACTAGGAGGAAAAGTAATGAAAAGTGTATTTCCAAAAGATTTTCTATGGGGGGCATCATCTTCAGCATTTCAAATAGAAGGTGGATGGAATGAAGATAAAAAAGGAATGACTGTTGCTGATTTTAACTCATTTAAAAAATCAGATGTACAAGCAGATAGCAAGGTAGCAAGTGATTTTTATCATAAATGGAAAGAAGATATAGACCTTATGAAGGAATTAGGTCTAAAAACATATAGATTTTCTCTATCTTGGGCAAGAATTATACCTACTGGAGATGGTGAGATAAATCAATTAGGAATTGATTTTTATAATAAGGTTATAGATTATCTTATAGAGTGTGGTATAACTCCATTTGTAACTTTATATCATTTTGATTTACCCTATGCATTAGTTGAAAAGTATAATGGATGGGAAAGTAGAGAATGTGCATTTGCATTTGAAAGATATGCAAAAGTTTGTTTTGAAAACTTCGGTGATAGAGTAAAGTATTGGCAACCTCATAATGAGCAAAACCTAATGATGCGTGTAAAAGAACGTATGAATATATACGAAAGTGATGCTTATTTAGTTGAAAAAATGAGAGCACAAATGGATTATCATATGTCATTAGCTCATGCACTTGCTGTTAGAGCTTGTCATGAGATGGTAGAGGGTGGAAAAATTGGACCATCAATATCAGCTACAGTTACTTACCCATATTCAAACAAGCCAGAAGATGTATGGGCAGCAAAATTAAATGATAACTTTAAGACAAATTATTTACTAGATATGCATTATAATGGAGAATATCCAGCATACTATATGAAATATTTAGAAGAACTTAATATAGTTCCAAATATGCCAAAAGAAGATAAAGAAGTATTAAAAAATGCTAAAATGGACTTTATAGCATTTAACTATTATCGTACTTTATGTGCTAGACATCTTGAAGCTACAGATGAAAAGCCAGTTGGAACTCGTGAAAGTGAAATTGACTACGATTTATATGGATACTTTAAAATAGAGAAAAATTCTAATTTAAAAGCTACAGAGTATGGTGCACAAATTGACCCTGTAGGTATGAGAATAGCTTTAAATGAATACTATAATAGGTATCATCTTCCACTTATAATTACAGAAAATGGTCTTGGAACAGCAGATACTTTAACAGAAGATGAAAAAGTACATGATGATTATAGAATAGACTATTTAAGAGACCATATAATAGCTTGTAAAAAAGGTATTGAAGATGGAGTAGAGCTAATGGGATATTGTCCATGGTCAGTAATAGATTTACTTAGTTCACATCAAGGATTTAAAAAGAGATATGGTTTTGTGTATATAAATAGAGAAGACCATGACTTTAAAGATTTAAGAAGAATAAAAAAAGATAGCTATTACTGGTATCAAGAAGTAATAAAATCTAATGGGGAAAATTTATAAAGTAAATTGTAAGTATTTATAAATTAATAAAAAAGGATTACGATGATTTTAGAGTATTTATGGGAAAGTTTGCAATTGGACTTAGCAAGTTTCATAAGTTAAAGTTAAGTGATAAGGAAAAGTTAAGACTGACTAAAGTATTTTTAGAGTTTAATGAAAGCTTTGAAGATT